>CANJHD010000056.1 GCA_947474065.1 Planctomycetaceae bacterium | reverse complement strand
TGCCTTCCGTGTTCGAGCCCCCGCAGTGAGCACGGGATCCTCGGTAAGCGGCGTTAGAAACTGAGAAGTCCGGCAGTTGGACGTACGCCCCGTGGGTGCCAACCGGACGAACAGTTTCGCCCGAGGCTAAGCGGAACCTTGTGGAGCGCAGCCGTCCGCGTCCGAGGGTCCCGCGCGCAACGGAGGGGGCGGTGGACAACGGCCCTCACTTCGAACGCGCGCAAGAGCGAAAATAGGGACAGTGGTGAACGGCACCTATTTAGAGGCCGGCGGATGCGAGCGCGCGCTTGCCGACGTGTTGCATTACGGCGAGTACGACGATCAGAATGACAAAGCCAATGGCCAAGGCGAGCAGGCCTTGTTTCTCCATCAATTCCTTCAGGTCCTTCGCCCCCGTCGCCGCGCCCTGCGCTCCTACCCAGACGGCGATAAAGGTGCGCGGCAACATCCCAACTATCGATCCAATGAGCATCGGTACAAATCGAACGCCCGACGCGGCGAGCACCAAGTTTGTGAATGCGAATGGCGAATTCGGTGGGAAGCGCAAGAGTGCCACGAGCCCCAGCGTGCGCCATGGGTTGGCCTCTACGAGGGCTGATCGCACTACGCGCCAACGCGGATGGTCGTCGATACGGCGCGTGATTGCGTTGCCAGTGACAATCCGGGAGAGCCCGTATCCCATCACCGCGCCGCCAACATAACCAGCTACGGAGATTGGCACGCCCATGGCGGTTCCGAAGACCCATCCCATTAAGACGGCTTGTGCATACGTGGGCAGGAAACCAAAGCCAGCGCAGACTGCGAATCCACCGGCGGCGATCCATGGGCCGGCCGCTTGATTTCCATGCAGCCAATCAGTGATCTCCGCGAGTTTCGCAAAGAGCAGAATGCTGAATGCCAAAGGCAGCGTGAACCACGCGATCGCAAGCAGCGTGGTGGCAATGACGCGAATATCACGAGTGGGCGGAACAGAATTCACGGCGCCGCGAGCTGCCCTTCAGCAGGTTTCTCTGACATATGCCCCGGCGGCTTGGGATCCTGAGAACTGTTGGCTGGAGCGCCACCCATTGGGTCACCTGGAACTGGTCGCACTGGCCCGAGTTCGCCGAGTCGCATGCGCACTTGGCCGAAGAAGTGATCCGCTTCCTTCCAGAAGTGTGCAGGCACAGCCCAGTCGGGAGTCGAGAAGGTGACAGCAGTTGGAGTTTGCGCAGAGATGACGGCAGCGAATCGCCACTGTGTCTCCTCGCGCTGTGGCGAAAGACCGGGCTCAACTAAGTCGCGGCGCAGATCGCGGTAGACGGTGATGCGGTGCGCGGCATCATCTACTTTCACTTTGTTCTCAACGACAATCCAGTCCGAATAGCGCGGCGCACGCGCAGCTTGCACCATGGCCATCCAAACATCATCACGCGGGTAGTCATCAAATTGACACACCTGCGAATGCCCACATCCCGCGAGCGCGGCGAAGGCGACCAGTGCCGCGCAAGCGGAGCGAACGGTGGCGAGCGTGAACGCGGCGCGGATGGGTCGGACGGAGTCAGTGCGTGTTTCAGGCATCGGGGATCTCGGCGTTGACATGCACCGTCTGGACATCGTCATGCTCTTCGAGCACTGCCACAAGTTTCGCTACGCGCGCTGCAGTTGCAGCATCGAGCTCCACCATGGAAACGGGAATGTACGAGAAGTCGGCGTTCTCCACGGCAATGGATGCCGCATCAAGCGCATCGCGCACCTTGGCGAGGTCGGCTACGGCACACGTGACCTGCCACCCTTCCTCACCGCCGAGGACATCCTCCGCACCCGCAGCAAGCACCACATCAAACAACTTCTCCTCAGTGGTTGCGTCGGCGGAAATCAAGATCACACCCTTGTGGGAGAAACTGTAGGTAACGCTGCCCTGCACGCCTAAATTGCCGCCATTCTTGTCAAACATGATCCGCATTTCCGGCGCGGTCTTGTTGACGTTGGCCACCAGGCAATCAACGATGACCGCCACGCCACCCGGTCCGTAGCCCTCGTAGCGAACGGCTTCGTACTGATCGGCGGCATCACTGCCGGCACCCTTTTTGACCGCTTTTTCAATGGTGTCGCGCGGCATGTTGGCCGCCTTGGCCGAATCAATGGCAATGCGAAGGCTCGAATTGAATTTCGGGTCGGCACCACCGAGGCGCGCTGCGACGATCACCGCGCGCGAGCACTTTGACCAAATCTTGCCACGCTTTGCATCGACAGCCGCCTTGCGGTGCTTGATGTTTTTCCAGACGCTATGCCCTGCCATGATCGTTACTGCTTCCTAAATTCGGGGGGGATTGGTGGGAGTGGGTGTGGACTTGGGGGTGTAGTCGCTGCCGCGGTCGCCGCTATTTCTGGCTCAGCGCCACGGACCACAGCTTCGACTTTACCGCGTGCCCGAGCTGCCACCTTGCCGTCATGCTCATCGTAATACCTTGCCGCGTCAATAGCAGCAAGTCCAACCTGCCGACGGAACACCGCTCGAAGCAACTCAATGGTGCTCTCGCGCGGAATGCCCCCCTCGCCCACACGGATCGCATCTGCCCACGAGCGCCGCGCGCCTTCGCGGTCACCCGCTCGCCAGCGAGCGTCACCAAGGTGGTCGTGTTGTAAGGCGCTCGGCGCATTTTTTGCGCTCGCTACTGCCTGTTCAAGCAGCGTGACCGCGCCCAAGGCAGCGCCCGCGTCCACAAATCTCCCCTGCATGTAACGAAGCCAACCGAGCGAGTCGAGCGTTCCAGCGTCGCCTGGTCGAATGCGCCCTGCTTGCTCAAGCATTTGCTCAGTGCGAGCGTCAGCGATGCCGCGTTCGAGCCGCGCGAATCCAAGATTGTT
Organism: Planctomycetaceae bacterium; assembly: GCA_947474065.1. GTDB lineage: Bacteria > Planctomycetota > Phycisphaerae > Phycisphaerales > SM1A02 > UBA966. The sequence continues at coordinate 10,971 of CANJHD010000056.1, read as the reverse complement.
GAGAAGCGCTCCATCAGTCGGGTCAACAGTTAAACCCGCTTCCATCACCAACTCCGCGCCAGCACTGTCACCAAGGAGCGAAAGGATTCCACTCAGTGCGTCAAATTCTGATCCCGGTCGATCGGTAGTACCGAACGGATGGTGTCCCATGCCACGCAGCCGACCAGCGAGCGCGAGCGACTCCGCGGCCCGACCACCAGCAAGCGCGTCGCATGCCACTGCTGCACGCGCCATGAGTGAAATCTCCTCCTCGGACAGCGCGGTCGGATCATCAAGACGCGCGCGTAAGAATTCTGCAGCCGCGCGCGGTTGTTTTTGCGCGAGCAAGAAGTCAGCGGCAGACCTCCACGCCGCTGCCACCGATCGGCCTGTTTCTAACGATCGAAATGCTTCGATTGATGCTGCCTCGGACGCAATCATGGCAACCGCATCTGCTCCGCGTTCAGGTTCAATTGCTGGATCAGAAACAGCGCCAAGTGCTTCGAATGCAAAGAATTCCAGTGATGCTCGTGGATCTGTAGAGATCGCATCGCGCGCAATGCGTCGCATGATCTGCGCGCGTCCCCGCGTTGCTACCGGAATTCGCCGCGCAATATCAAGCGCGGCCGCGCGCATCGAAGTTGGTGGCGGATATGCGCTCTCATAGAACCGATCAAGTGCATCGACCGCTGAATCTGCGCTTCCAAATTGCAACTCGTTGTCCGCCTCCTCAAGTGATCGGCGCGGACCAGATGGCAATGAATCAATACGAACACGCGCCGCGGCGGCTGCATCCGCGCTCCGTCCGGCCGCGCGCAACAATATCTCGCGCCATGGGAGTGCAAGCGTGTCGTCTGGATCTGTAGCAAGGCGAGCATCGACACGAGCGAGCGCGTCCGCGGCACGACCGCTACCAGCGGCCTGAAGCACGGCTGGTTGCCACAGCAATGGGTCATTTGGGCTAGTAGCAAGCTCACGGGCGAGCCACTCGGCTGCTGCGCGCGGTCCATCAGTACGCGGCAGCAAATCAAGCAGTAACGCTGCCGCAGTAACGTCGTCGGGATCAATGGCGTGCGCAAGGAGAAGTTCTGCCACAGCACTCACCGCATCGCCACCCGCCAGCGCTCCGTCAGCACGACCGCGCGGTGATCCTTCTGCTGCTCCACCATCAACGAGCGCGTGCGCATTCGCGAGGGTGCGACGCAGACCAGGCTGCAAACGAGTGATTCCTTCGGAAAGTAATTCGGCTCGCGCAAGCGATTGCTCTGCCTCGTTTGTTGCTCCGGTCTGCGCAAACGCGCACGCAAGTGATGCATGCCAACTGGCATCGCTATCGAAATTTGCGGGCGCTGATGCCGCAGCACGCACAACCAGTGCTGGATCCGCGGCTGCAATCGCCGCAAGCAACATCGCCTCGAGCGGCGCACGCGACGGATCATCCTCGACAGCCGCAGACGCGCGTCGCCACGCATCACCGGGGCTACGTACGGTAGCCAGCACTCCTGCTGCGATTGATTCCCGAATGCTGTCGGCAGGAAGCGTCTCAATAGCACCGCGCAGCGCACGCAAATCACGACTCGCGCGCACCAAAGCACGACAAGCGTCCCGCAAGCACTCCGGATGCGCGCTCACCGCGGCGTGCGCAATCGTGGGCGCATCACTATCGCCAGCGCGACGAAACGCCGCATCGAGCGACGCTGCATCGACGGCACCGTCGGCTATCGCTGCATCCAACTCCGCTGCGCCAGCATCTGCATCGCCAGCAACAACCATCAGTCGTGCCATGCGCGCGCGCGCCTCGGGGGAGAGTGAACCGGCGCGGGTTCCCATCGGCACCGCAGACATCGCGGCAAGCGCAAGCGTCTCACGCGCATTCGCATCGCCAGACACCGCGGCCAGGAGCCACGATGCAAGCGCGGTGCGTTCCACATCGCGCCAGGGACCGTCATCCATGAGAACACCAAGTGTTGCACGAGCGCCAGCGGTGTCGCCAGCGAGCAACTGCGCGTAGGCGGCCAATGCCACGGTGCGCGGGTGCGGAACCAACTCAACGCTACGAGCAAGAAGCACAAAGGCAAGATCCGGTCGATGCGCGCGAAGTGCAGCCTCCCCCGCCTCGAGCGCAAGTTGCGCCGCCGCGCGCGACGCGGCATCAATGCCATCGCCGCGCTGCGCCGCAACACTATCGGCGGGAACTGCCAGCGCCACAGTTGCGACTTCGAGTCCAGCTTCGTCGAACCCAAGTCGAAACAGACTCCGTGCAAGCGCTGCGCCGATCGCCGCGCGGCCTGCGTCAGAAATCGATGCAAATCCTTCCGCCGAAAGGCGACTCCAGGCGGCCCCAAGAAGCGCGGCCGTGCGCGGCGCCTGACCCGCGTCGAATTCTGCAATACCGACAGAAATCAGCGCTTGCAGATCAGTGGGATCCCGTGCCAACACTGCTTCCCACTCCGCCTTTGCGCGCGGCAAGTCACCCGCTGCACCAGCGATGCGGGCTCGAGTTGAACGCAGCGCTGTGGAGCCGGGGTCGAGCCGAAGCGCGGCATCAATGTCATCAGCCGCGCGCGCGTACTGCCCGTCCATAGCACGTTGCCTGCCGCGCACATACCGGCGGAGCGCTTCGGATTCCGTTGCGCTGCCGGGAGTCGGCCCCGGCGCCAGAGCGACCGGTGCCACCGTTGGCTGGTGAATTTCGCGGAGCGCAGCAACAAGCGTCATCGGCGGGCGCTGGAGCGGCGCAACCCGCGAGGCGGGAATTCCCGGCGGTGGAAGAAGCGGCGTCGTCCGCGGCGGGTCTGCATACAGGCACACCGACAGCGCACACGGGAGTACCGCTATCACCCACGTGTGCATGAGCACACGGAGTCGGCGCGATCGGCGGGCGACGGCCGATGGACGCATCGGATTTACTTCTTCTTTGCCACGGCCTTCGAGCCGGTCTTTGCTACCAACTTTAGGACTGGCTTTGCGACCGCCTTCGGTGCTGGCTTGGCAACTGGCTTCGCTGCGCCCTTGACGACGAGCTTGGCCACCGGCTTCGCGGCGGCGGGCTTGGCTCCTGTCTTTGCGGCGTCGCGCGCTTCCTTTGCCTTGAGAGCAAGCTTCTCGCGGCGCATCTCTTCACGACGCGCAGCGCGTTCCGCCATCAACGCAACACGCTCAGCGGCAAGCTGGGCTTCCACGAGCGCCTTCGCTGAGGCCCGTGCCTCTTCAACCGGCTTCGGCGGTGCCAATTCAGATGGCTTGCTGGAAGTCTTCGGAAGCTTCGGTGGATTCGTCTCCCACATGTGGTCAACCGCGGCCACGAGTGCGCCATGCGCCTCGCGTGCTTCTTCGGCCTTCACGTGGCGAGTGACCCAGTTGGCTGCATCAACAAGGCCCATGCCTGATGGGAACACGCCAGCCTGCACCAACAACTGCAATCCAAATTCTTCGAGCGGCACCGAGTGGAAATCCACACCGACAAGCAGGACGCGGTTGGCGACAAACGGCACCATGCCCGGCAGCGTGTCCATGTAGCTCACGGCGTCCTTCTTCATGAGCGTGCGCAGGCGCTCGAGCGAGACTTTGTGCTCGCGACGGAAGATGCCGTTCATTGCCTCGCGCAATCGCGAGACACGGTCGTGGGCACGCCAATGCTTATGCCCAATCACGTCAATGATGTCACTGACAAGGCTGACACGCATGTCATTCCAATCAATGAACGCTGACTTCAGCCGCTTCAGTGCCGCTGTGGCATCAGCTGATGGTGCCTGCCAAAGAAGGTAGGAGTGGACAAAGAGTTCCACGAGATCCATTCCAGCAGGCTCGCACGTGGTGCGCAGCGCATTGCCAGCGGCAGTGTGCTTCTTCAGGAATATCGCGAGCTTCGCGGCGTTAGGGGCTTCGGTCTTCACTGTCATGGCTTCCTCAGGTATCCGTTATTTCTGTAAGTTCTTGCTGTCCGTCATCGCCGTCGGAATCACCGCCCGCGGCGCGCATTGCGGCCTCAACTTCAGCCGCGCGTTTCAATGACTCGTCCAGAACAAAGCGCAATTTCGGCGCGTGCCGAATGCGTGATTCCTTCAGCACAGTCCGCCGTAAATGCGAAGCTGCGTGGTTGAGCGCCTGAATGTTGAGCGATCCGAACTCCGCGGGGAGCACCGATACGCGCACTGAGGCCTCTTCAAGATCTGCTGACATATCCACGCCGAGCACAGTCACCAAGCCGCGCATGCGCGGATCGGCGATACCACGCAGGATCTCCATTTGGACGATCCGCTGGATCAGGCTCGCCATTTGCGCGCCCCTGTGACCAGGCGCGCGCGGGGCGCCTGAGTGATGTGAATGCTCGTCGCGATTCATAACTGGTTCAATCCTTCCGACCGCTCATCGCACCAAGACTGCGCTGCACCTTGACGGTGCGGTAGCACTCGAGGACGTCGCCAACCTTGATGTCGTTGTAGCCGTCGATCTTCATGCCGCACTCGTTGCCGGAACGAACTTCCTTGGCATCGTCCTTGAAGCGCTTGAGCTGCTCGAGACGACGGTCCTTCTCGATGACGATGCCGCCACGAGTAACACGAACCTGTGCGTTGCGTTCCACCACGCCATCGGTGACGTAGCAACCAGCAATCGCACCGACCTTGGTGATTTTGTAGACCTCGCGGACATCGGCATGACCGAGGACTTCGAGTTTGAGTTCTGGCTCAAGCAGACCGGATGCCGCCTTCGCAACATCATCGGTGAGGTCATAGATGACTTCATAAAGACGCATCTCAATACCCTTGGCTTCGGCAAGTGCGCGCGCCTTGGAGTTGGATGTGACATTGAAACCGACGATGATCGCCTTCGTTGCTTCCGCAAGCGCGACATCGCTCTCGTTGATTCCACCGACTGCGCAATGCTTGACGCTGACTGCAACCTCGTCGGTGCGAATCTTGCCGAGCACAATGCGTAGGGTTTCCACGGAGCCCTGAACATCGCCCTTGACCACGAGCGGCAGTTCCTTGACTCCGCCCTTGCCCATGTGCTCAAAGATGTTGTCGAGGGTGATCTTCGGTGCAGCAAGCTCGCGCTCGCGTTCAATGCGGCGGCGTTCAAGCGCGGCCTGTTCCGCTTCCTTGACACTCTTGACGCAGTAGAACTTGTCGCCTGCATCTGGAAGCACATCGAGACCAGAGATCGCCACCGGAGTGGAAGCACTGGCACTTTCGATGCGCTGACCGCGGTCGTTGACGATGTCGCGCACGCGCCCGTAGGCACGCCCGACAACGATGAAGTCGCCCTTCTTGAGCTGACCTTCCTGGACGATGATGCGCGCGACGGTGCCGCGACCCTCTTCCATCTGCGCTTCAAGACAAGTGCCTTGAGCAAGACCCTTGGCGTCAGCCTTGAAGTCGCGCAGATCAGCCACGTAGTCGAGCATTTCCAGCAGCTCTTGGATACCAGTGCCCTTGGTGGCACTGACCTTGAGCACTTCGGTTTCCCCGCCCCACTCCACTGGGTTCAGGCCGTGCTCAGCAAGTTGACCCAGGATCCGCTGGATGTTGTTTGCAGTGGCTTCCGCCTTGTCGATCTTGTTCAGCACAACCACGATTGGCACACCGGCTGCCTTGGCATGGTTGATGCTCTCGATGGTCTGCGGCATAACGCCGTCGTCCGCGGCCACCACAAGCACCACGATGTCGGTGACGCGTGCGCCACGAGCGCGCATCTGCGTAAAGGCTTCATGGCCAGGCGTATCGATGAAGGTAACCACGCGCTCCTTGTCGCCCGCCTTGACGGGGACTTGGAATGCACTGGTCGCCTGAGTGATGCCGCCGGCTTCGCCCGACGCAACATTCGTGTTACGAATGCGGTCAAGCAAGCTCGTCTTACCGTGATCGACGTGACCCAGAATCGTCACCACCGGAGGACGCGCACGTTCTTCGGTGCGGACTCGAGCAGTGAATCGCTCCTCAATGATGTCAGCAACGCTCTTCGCCTCTTCCACGATGAGCTCGATTTCATAGCCCATCATGATTTCAATGGCGCGCTCGGTTTCGATGCTGCCGTTGATGGTGGCCATCTGACCCGCAAGGACGAGTTGCTTGAGAATGTCGGACGCCTTGACGCCGCTCTTCTCTGAGAGTTCCTTGATCGAGATCGGCTCGGTGATATGCACTTCGCTCGGCGGACCCTGTTCAACCCGAGCGCCGCCGCCGCCGTGTCCACCACCACCCGTCTTGTGACGGCGGTTCTTCATCCAACCTGAAGCTTCAGCCAAACGCTTATCGCGCTCGCCCTTGTCGATCGTGCCAGAGCCACCGCCGCCGGCGGCGTAGTCACGACCGCGCGAATCAGCTGCACGACCAGTGCGGCTTGATGGCGTCGTGCGACCAGGACCGCGTCCTGCACCCGAACCTCCGGAACCACCGAACCGACTTCCGCCGAATCCTGGACCACCTGGACCACCCGCGGGGCGCGGACGTGGAACTGGAAGATTTTCTGCCTGCTCAACGCGGATGACCTGCGGACCAGAGAGCGCCGTCTTTGTGGGCGTGAGCGTTTGACCGATCGCGCGCACAATTTCCGGGCGCTTCGGGACGTTCATCAACGGTGGCGATGATGCTGGTTGAATCGTGTGCCGAACTGGTGGCTTGACGACCACTGCTGGCACCGGCTCTGCGGGCTTTGTGGAACGATGCGCCTTGCCAATGACAGACGGGCTCACTGGCGCGCCAACCACCGTGTGCGGAGCAACACTCTCAGGTGATGTCACCACTGAAATGTCTTCGCCGGGAAGGCGCGGAGCAAGATCAAGCTCGGGGACTTCTGGAATGACCATCGAGAATGCAGCGACGCTTGGGACTGCGACAGGTGCCGACTTCGCGGTCGGCGCGTGAACTTCAGTCGCGGCCTCCGGCATTGTTGCGGCGACGACAGGAGCGGTCTTGGCAACGACATTCGCCGCGGCGGGAGCAGCCGTTGCAGATGAGTCGGTTCCCGCGATCACTTCAGGGGCAGTTGCAGTGGCTTCCGTTCCAGTCGCTGAATCGGTACTCGGCTTCGTCGTCCGCGGTGGAGCCTTCTTGCCCTTCGCGGTCGACGGAGCATCCGCGTCAACAGTTGTCGAATCGGTCACAGCCTTGGTGCGCGGCTCGGGCTTTGCCTTGGGGCGAGCTTCAACCTTTGCAGTCGTTTCAACCGCGGTCGCTGTGGCAATGCCACCGCTACCGAACCACTCGCGGATTGTTTCCGCAAGACCGATCGATACGGTGCTCGACGCCGTCTTGGCCTGGTCGACAACACCTTCGCTCTCGCACTTGGTCTTGATGTCTTTCCAGTCGACACCAAGGTCCTTGGCAAGTTGTGAAATTCGTACCTTCTGGATCTGCTTCGACACTCGTGTTGCTCCTCAGTGAAATGCCCGTCGTTTCGTTCGCCCGCCGTAATCAGTTACCGCCGCCGAGAATGGAATCCGCCGCGCTCTCTGCGCCCGCATCGGTCTGCACAGCCGTGTCGCGCGCGGTGCCGCCGCCGAGCAAGAGATCGGTGGCCTGCATGTCTTCCGCCTTGCGAACCGCGTCTTCTTCCGCAGCAATGCGCTGCTCTTCAGCCACAATCTTGCCCTTCTCGCTGCATGCGTAGACGACCTGCTCAGCGAGTTCCTCGGACATGCCGATTTCCGCTGTGAGGACAGGCACGCCGACTTCTTCAATGTCAAAGACGCTGATGAGGCCGAGGGCTCCCATCTTGTCCAACATCGCATCGGTGAAACCTTCAAGTGGACGTACGGTCTCTTCAATCGCCTGCAGGTTGCGCTCAAATTCCGCAGGGGTCAGGATGTCAACATCCCAACCAGTGAGTCGAGCAGCAAGACGGACGTTCTGTCCGCGGCGACCGATCGCAAGCGACAGTTGATCTTCGCGAACGATGATCGTGCCGCGACCGAGTTCGAAGCAGAGACTGACTTCCTCAACTTCAGCCGGCTTCAGCGCATTGGCGATGAGCACTTGGCTGGACTCGTTCCAACGGACGATGTCTATCTTCTCGCCACCGAGTTCGTCAACGATGTTGCGAATGCGACTACCGCGCACGCCGACGCACGCGCCGACCGGATCGACTTTGCTATCAACGCTTGACACTGCGAGCTTGGTACGGAAACCGGGCTCGCGGCTCATGGCCTTGATCTCGATCACGCGCTCCGCAACTTCTGGAACTTCCGCTTCAAAGAGCTTGCGAATGAAGTCTGGATGAGCGCGGGAAAGCACTACCTTCACTTGGCTGGTCGCATCGCGAACATCAAGAATCAGGCAGCGAACGCGATCGCCGGGCTGGAATTGCTCGCCAGGAATCTGCTCGCTGCGCGGCATGAATCCTTCAATGCGCTCAATCTGCACCATGAGGGCGCCGCCCTCGTAACGAGCAGCGGTGCCGGTGACGAGTTCGCCTTGGCGCTTGCCGAATTCTTCGAGGAGCGAGTTGCGCTCGTCTTCACGGAAGCGTTGGATCATGACCTGCTTGGCGGTCTGCGCTGGAATGCGACCGAGCGACTTCAGGTCAACATCGGAACGAATGCCGTCTTCGTCTTCTCGCCACAGCGTGATAGCGCCAGTGGCGCGATCGATCTCGCATCCAAAGTCCTCGGTGTCGAGTGAATTGAAGTGCTTACGCGCGGCGCTGACCATGGCCTGCTCAAGGTCGTGAATGAGCAGTTCGCGGTCGATGTTGCGGTCGCGGGCGATCGAGTCAAGGATGGCAAGTGTTTCGCGGTTCATGGTGAGGTGCTCCGAAGCGTGGATGATGAGATGTGGTGAAAGATGTGCTATGCGAGTGACTCAGACTGGTCCGACGGGACCAACTGAACGACCGGGTGACCAGAAACGAAACGGGCCACGCGTCCGGTCGACGCATGGCCCGCCTTGGCGGCCGAAGAACCTCGTGCGGCGCGGCGGTCAACCCATACGGGCGACCTCCGGGCGGACACTGGGGACGCAACCGAGACGCACGTCGGCGATGCGCGCGGCATCGACGACCAGCAAGCAGACCATGACGCTTTGAGGCGTCATGGGAGGCGGCTGGAGCCGGAATTCAGGATCGATGTGGCGATCATGGACGGCGGTGCAAGGAAGCGGACCCAGGACACTGAGGACCTGGAAACCAAGACGGACGGCCCCGGAACATCCGGTGGCAGGTGGGGGATTGTAGCAGATATCGTTGAATTTGTCGCGTTCAGCCCATCGGCGGCTCCTCCAACAAGGCGACCCCTCCTGGCGCCCGCCAAACCGCGAAACCGGCTCGTTTACCTGCCCACGCGGCTAACCTCCATCCTTGTATGACCAATGAACAGCCCGCCGCACTCTGCTGCCCTGCACGCACTTCCTTGCGCTGGCTGATCCTGGCACTGACTCTGCTGGCATCTGCTGCAATGAATCGCGGAGCCGCTGCACAGGGGAGCTCCGCCTCAAAGGTGGAAGTCCGCACCGCGGCCGCGCTCCTCAAGGCCTCGCCGGGCGACACGCTCCCCATCGCGGTGGAATTGGACATTGCCAGCGACTGGCACATTTGGACAAGCGAAGTGCAATCGCGCGCATTGCCAGCTGGCATGACCGCCTTCGACGGCGCAATCTTTACGGCGATTGATGTGAAGACCCTGCCCGCTGGTGCGGCCATGGTGAGCGTTGCCGACATCCAGTGGCCGGCACCTCATGCGGTGAAGGGCGATCTTGGCGAGGGTCCGCAGACCTTTGGTGTCTATGAAGGCAAGGTGGTTGCGTTTGTTCCGGTGATCATTGCGCAATCTGCTTCGGGAACCGTGGAATTTGCAATCACTATTGAATTCCAAGCGTGCAGCAATACGTGCCTTGGGCCAGCGACGGTCGAGCAGAAGGTGACACTGGAAATCACTCCGGGCGCTCGAGCCACTGCCGGACCCGGGGAGACGCCGCTCTTTGCGGGGTTTGATTCCACCGTCTTTGGACGGGTCAAAGAGACATCTGCCATGGGAAGTGGCGGCGCGCTTTGGCGTGCTAAGCCAATCAAGGTTCCGCTCTTTGGCTGGGACTTTGAACTCGACCCAGAATCAGGCGTGTTCTTCCCGATCATGCTGCTCTTGGCATTTGTGGGCGGAATCATCTTGAATTTCACGCCGTGCGTACTGCCGGTGATTCCGCTGAAGATCATTGGGCTTGCTAACGCTGGAGCGGGAAGCCGCATGCGCGTCTTTATGTTGGGCGTGGCGATGTCGGTCGGCGTAATTGGATTTTGGTTAGCACTTGGCATCTTGCTTAGTTCAGCAAAGGGATTTGAACAATCAAACCAGTTGTTCCAGTACCCAGCATTTACGATCGGCGTGGGCATCTTCATTGCGCTCATGGCCATCGGCATGGCTGGCTTCTTCAGCGTCGGGCTGCCGCAATGGGTCTACGCCATCGAACCGAAGCATGAGTCGATCGGTGGCAGCGTGATCTTTGGCGTGATGACCGCCGTGCTATCAACGCCGTGCACCGCGCCGCTCATGGGCGCGGCAGCAGGATGGGCGGTCACCACCAAGAATCCATACACGATTATCGCGGTATTCTTTACGATTGGCCTGGGAATGGGAGTGCCGTACTTAGTACTCAGTGCCTTCCCGCAGATGGCCAGAAAGTTGCCGCGCGGCGGTCCTGCCAGCGACGTTCTCAAGCAAGTGATGGGAATGCTGCTCTTGGCCGCGGCGGTGTATTTCATCGGCGCGGGAATCAACGGCCTTCGCGAAGAACCATTGACCATCTACTGGTGGGTGATTGGCATCACCGGCGCTGCAGCCGGACTATGGATGACCGTGCGAACTTTGCAAATTGCAAAGAAGGCTAGTACAAAGGTGATCTTTGTTACCGTCGGACTATTCATTACCGCAGTGTCCGTTGCCATTCCGCCGGTGTTGACCTACGAGCGCCTGCCTTGGCAAAAGTACACACCGGCTGCGCTCACTGATGCCCAGCATGCTGGCAAGGTGGTCGTGCTCGACTTCACCGCAGAGTGGTGCAT
>CANJHD010000055.1 GCA_947474065.1 Planctomycetaceae bacterium | reverse complement strand
CCTCATTGAACGAGGCTTCCCAGTGCGGGCGTTCGGACTTGGTGCTGTAGAGCCAGAGCCGCGGCGGGCGCTCCTTGGCAAGGAATTCCTCCCACGAGGCGTGTTCCACGCAATCCACCAAGTCCCAGTAGTCAAGCCCAGCGCGGCGACACGCTTTCTCGTCCATGTCAAAGCCGATGGGGTGAACCACATGCAGCCGGCATCCGGTGGCCATACAGGTGCGGCCGATGTTCCCCGTATTGTTGGGGATTTGCGGCTGATACAGCACAACGTGGAAGCGGGGCGATGGTGCGCGGGCGGGCGTGGTGGTGCTGTCAGTCATGGCGGTCATGGCAAATGCGGGGTATACTCTGCCCACTTATGTGGCCAGTCCTCTTTGCAAACGCTGCCTGGGTCGCCTTCCTTTCCATCTGGGCACTCGTGTATTTCGCGGGCGCTCGTAAGCAGGACGGCACCAGGGAAGGTCACTGAAGACGGGTACTCACGGCGAGCGCTGAACGCGGCTCTCGCGTGCGCATCTTGCGGTTCACGAACGTACATGTTGCTCCAGTAGCTCAGTTGGATAGAGCACGGCTTTCCTAAAGCTGAGGTCGCAGGTTCAACTCCTGCCTGGGGCGTTTTGCGGTGCGCAGCGAGCGTGGCAACTCGGCAGCGCGCTCTACAAATCCCCAACGCGGCGCGGATGTGCGCCAAGCCAGCGGATTCCCCGTTCCATTGATTCGCTCAGCAGCGCGCTCGCGGTTCGGAGGTTCCTGAGGAACGCTTCGGATGCTGGCTCCGGATGATCCACCAGATCGGTGACGGCCTTCACCGCAACGAACGGAACGCCACATTGCCCGCAGACTTGGGCAATGGCGCATGCTTCCATGTCCTTTGCGGCAACGCGATAGTGAGCAAAGAACGCAAGTTCCTCCGGTGTGGTGTCCAAACTGTTGCCAGTACTCACAATGCCGGACTTGGCGCCCATGGCCGCCGCAAGGTGCTTGGCAGGCGTCACGGGCCATTGCCCGCGCGCCTGCAGTGCAAAGCCTGGGAGTGCAATGTGGCGATCGTGAAACAGGCAGTCGCCCTCAGAAACGTAGATGTCCCCGATGCACCCGCCGCGCGCCTGAAAGCCGCCACACGTACCGGCATTGATCACAAGATCTGGCGCAAACTTTCGAATTGCAATGAACCCGGCGAGCGTTGCGGCGTCTGTTCCAATGCGATCAGTGCCACAGCGCGGATCGACGCCATTCATGAGGAGATCAATCGAAACGGTGCCCACCGTGCCCGCAAAGTGCCGCTGCGTCAAATTTGGATCCACCGCCGGCTGCTCTGTGAGCTTCAGGCGCTCGACAAGCGGCATGCCTTCCGCCTCCATGGCGTACAGGAGCGTGATTCGCTCGATGGTCGTTTGCGGCGAATCTGGGTCTGGAAGGGTGTGCACGGGCGCTGGAGTGCCGATGGGCGGAGTCGAACCGCCGACCTAGGGTTTATGAATCCCTCGCTCTAACCACCTGAGCTACATCGGCATGCTAAGAACTGTCAGAAACTGGCTTTCGAGAACGGAATCTGTCCCGTATCCTGAAACCCCGCTCACCTGCCGAGCGGATCGAAGATACTAGCCGAAAGGCTTCCAATCGGGAAGCCGCCGCGAGATGAGCTCATAAATGATGATCCAGCACCTGTTTCGGTTGCCATCCGTAGTCGCTCTTTCCTTGGCCGTCGCGCTCGGCGTCGGGGGGCGGTCCGCGTCCGCTGATAGTTCGTGCTTTGGGGCGTTTGTTGGCACGCCGAGCAACGTCGCCACCGCCGATGGCGCACTGGTTGGGGCCGCCGTCTGCGTGGCTGGAAACGATGTCATGGTTGGGGCTCCCGGGGACGGGATTGCAATCACGTTTGTGTATCGCCGCGGCGATCTGGGCGCCTATGCCCTGGTTGGTCAGTTGGCTCGCCCGGGCACGCTCCTTGCGTCAAGTGGTTTCGGCAGTGAAATCGCCACCGACAATGCCGTCGCGGTGGTCGGTGCTCCGTTCCATAATTCAAATCAAGGCGCAGTCGTCCTGTACACGCGCTCGACGGCTGGCATCTGGACCGCGCTACAGACGATCGTCTCGCCGGTTGATCTGCCAAACGGATGCTTCGGAATGAGTGTCGCGCTGGGGGATGGGTTCCTTGCTGTCGGCGCGCCGGGGGCAATCAACTCGGCGGGCTTCGCGCGCGGTGTGGTGTTCCTCTATGGGCGCGATCCCGCCGGAACCTACTCATTGCTTCGCCAGTTCGATCCCGAACAGGCAACTGCCACGCAGGACAAGTACTTCGGATGGAGCGTGGCGTTGGTGAACTCGCATCTGCTGATCACCGCTCCGTGGGAAATCCTTTCCAGTGATGGCGGCAAGGAAGGCTCGCTCTACGCGTACAAGCGCGACGGCGCGGGCGCTTGGAACGGCACCGCGCACATCAAAAGCCCGGGCGGAACCGGCACCTTTGGAACGGACTTGGCCGCGGGAAGTCAGAATGTTGCGGGTACGGGAACGTCGATTTTTGTGCGTGAACAGCGTCTTGGAACCACCGACGCGGTATGGGAATATGAAGCGGTCACCGGGATTCCGGTGTATCGATCCGTCACCACAGCAACTGCAACGCAAGCATTCGGCGGCGATCCGGCCACGGATGTCGTCTTGACCAACACCATGGCCATTCATGAGGGAAGTGCGCTCGTCGGGAATCCGATCGGAGCGTCGGTCGACCAGTATGAATTGTTGCCAGGGGGTTGGCACTATCTCTCAACAATCTACGGAGCGGGCGGTGCGCTCACTCGGTTTGGACAGGGAGTGGCGCTCGGTCACGATCAGTTTGCTATTGGAGCACCGTGGTACTCGTATGCGCTGAATGTGACCCCTGGCTATGTCAAGATCGGTTGGCATGTTCAGCCTGACTGCGATGCAGACTCCACACCAGATGCCTGTGAATTGGCGCTGTGGAGCACGGTCGTTGGACAATACGACGTCAATCTTGACGGCATTCCTGATGCGTGCGAGACGGTTGCAGCGCCAAGCTCATTGAACGCTACGCAGGGCACGATCGTTGGCGGTGTTGGGCTTGCATGGCCGGCAGTCACGCGCGCCGCGAGTTACAAGATTTCTGTCGTTGACAGCGGTGTAGAGACGCAGCTGGGCACATCGTTCACCCCGCAGTATGTGGACACATCGCCAGCCCCCGGAGTATTGCTGACGTACCGCGTCTATCCAGTATCGGCTGCGGGAACCATCTCGGTGACTTGCGCACAGGCAACCGGTTGGCGTGGTCTTGCAAGCCCGGTCTTGGCGGCGACTGACGGCACCAGCACCACCGGTGTGACACTGACGTGGACTGGAGTCTTGGGTGCTACTACCTACGAGATCTACCGCGGCACATCGAGCACCGTGCCGATTGCAACCGTAAGCCCGCTCACCTATGTCGATACTGGCGCAACGCCAGGGGTTTCCTACGCGTACCGGGTGCGTGCGAAGTGCACGCTCGGCGTTGGCGGATTCAGCGAGCCAAACATTGGTTGGATTGCGGCGAATGCATCGCCGCTTACGCTTACTGCAACGCAGGGAACATCTTCAAGCAGTGTCGCGCTGACGTGGACTGCCCCGACCGGCGGCACCAGTCCGTACACCATCCTTAGAGCTGAGGGTTCGAAGGCGCCGAAGGTGATTGGAGGTGTCGCTGACGGCGTGCTGACCTATGTCGACTCCGCGGTTCCCAAGGCAGGCAAGGCATACACCTATGTTGTTCGCATATCCACGGCCACGAGCGGTGGCAGGCAAGCTATTGGATGGAAGGCCACCGTTGGTCCGTCTTCAATGACGGCAACCCATGGAACATTGCAGACCGGAGTGCAACTCACATGGGTATTGGCGCCGAGTGCGAGCAAGGCGACGAGTTACGTTGTTTATCGCGCAGTGACCGGCGGATCACCAGTACCCATCATGTCGCTCGGGAAGAAGGCCGTTACTTATCTCGATATAACGGCGATCCCTGGCTCGGCATACACCTACAGCGTTCGTGCCTACGGCTCGCTTGGTCTTTCAATGCCAAGTTCGGCCGAAGGATGGCGTCCATTGGCAGCTCCTACGAACTTGCAGGCGTCGGACAACTTGACTGACCGCATCGCACTCACGTGGACCGCATGCACGGGCGCAACGAATTATCTAGTGACGCGCACGGCGAGTGGAGCCTCGGTTGAGTTCAACGCCGGAGTGAACAATTACAACGACACCTCTGCAGTGGCAGGAATCATCTACACCTACACGGTGCGAGCAGTCTGCACGCTTGGATTGTCGCCAGCGAGTGCCTCGGACACCGGGACGCGCATGATCGGGTTCCGATCAATGCAGGCGGGGTCCGAAGGTTCGAGTGGCAAGGGATCGCTCGGAAAGTTCGCAGGCGTCGGTCGCGCAGAGCAGGAAGCGGACCGAACGGCTGCAGATGACGCCTCTGATGCCGATGCGCCGCACACGTGGTTGCTTGATGGAATCAAGTGTGAAGCCGGAGTGTTCGTGCTTGGTGACGACGATGTGGTGCGCGCGGTCTTGCATGACCCGGCATCGGCGGATGACATGACCATGCTCTTGGTGACCGGAGAACTTTCAATCGCCGGACGACTGGTTGTTGATTTCACTCGGTATGAGCCAGCAGTTGGCGATCATTGGACCGTCATGCTTGCGGGTCATATGCACGGCGAATTCCGATCAGTCCGAGCCATTGGATTGCCAGCGGGGATGCAGCTCCGCGCAGTACAGGCTGGGTCGACATTTGAGGTGACCGTTGTTGCAACGCAGGAGTGAACCGGGCGCGCGACGCGAATAGCACTAGCAATAAATAAACCCCTTCCGCGCGGAAGGGGTTTATCTTTGGACTGAAGTGAAGCGTGCTCTTTAAGCGGTGACGGCGGCGTTCGTGCCAGCGGCAGTACGAACCCAACGCTTGCCGAGCTCGGTCTGAGCAAAGTCTGGTTCGCGGCGCGCGATGGCGGCAGCGATCAGACCCATGAACATCGGCTGTGGCTCCAGCGGACGGCTGGTGAGTTCCGGGTGGAACTGCGCGCCGATGAAGTACGGGTGAACGGAAATCGGCAACTCGAGCACCTGCATGATGGGATGCTTGGTGTGGCGCCCGCTGAAGATCATGCCAGCGGCAGTGAGAGCAGCCACATGCTTCGGGTCAACTTCATAGCGGTGCCGGAATCGTTCGCGGACCACATCGCGTCCGCCGAAGACCAGGTGCGCCAATGTGCCGCGTTCGATCTGTACATCTTGGCCGCCGAGACGCATGGTGCCACCCATGATGCCTTCGATCTTCTTCTGATCGGCAAGCTCGCTGATGACGGGATGCGTGGTGGCGGGGTCGAATTCGGTGCTGTGCGCGTCGGTCCAGCCGAGGACGTCGCGCGCGTATTCGATGACTGCTACTTGGAACCCGAGGCAAATGCCTAGGAACGGCACGCGGTCCACGCGCGCGGCTTCCACGCAGCGGACCTTGCCTTCAACGCCGCGCATTCCAAAGCCGCCGGGCACAATCACGCCGTCAAACTTACTGACGATCTGCTTTGCTTCGGCGAGCGTTGCAACATCGCTCGTATCAAGCCAGTCGATTTCAATCTCAGCGCCGAGTGCGGTGCCGCAATGTTCGATGGCCTTATCGATGGATGCGTATGCATCGCGCAGGCTGGCGTACTTGCCCAACACGCCAATCCGCACCTTGTGGGCGCGCGGCGCATTGAGTCGCTTGGTGAAGGCGCTCCAGGTGACGCGTTCGCGATCCTCTTGCTTTGCGTTCACGCGCTCGTGCAGTTTGAGGAGCGAAAGAATCTCGCGGTCGAGTCCGCCGTCGCGCATGGCGTCCGGAATGGTGTAGATGCTGGCGCGATCGTGCATTGAGAAGATGCGCGGCAGCGGCACGTTGGAGAACATCGCGATCTTCTGCATCACCTTTTCGGTGACCGGGTTCTTCGCGCGGCACGCGATGAGCTGCGGCTGCACGCCCGCTTCCATCAGGCGCTTGATGCCAAGTTGCGCTGCCTTGGATTTCTGCTCGCCCAAGATGGACGGCTCCAAGATGTAGGTAAGTGCTACAAAGCAGCAGTTTTCCGAGCCTTCTTCAAAGGCCAGTTCGCGCAGTGCTTCAATGTAGAAGCCGTTCTCGTAGTCGCCTGCGGTGCCGCCCACTTCAACAAAGACCACATCGCAGGGCTTACCCGCGTTGCCGGTCATTGCGAGTTGTCGCAGTCGCATCTTGACGGCGCCGGTGACGTGCGGAATCATTTGCACGTCGCGACCGAGGTATCCGCCGCGGCGTTCGCGTTCAAGAATTTCTGTGTAGATCTGACCGGCGGTGACGAAGTTCAGGCGCCCGAGATTCTGGTTGAGGACGCGCTCGTACGTGCCGAGGTCCATGTCGGTTTCGAGGCCATCTTCGAGCACGAACACTTCGCCGTGACGATAGGGGTTCAGTGTGCCGCTATCGATATTCAGGTAACCCTCCATCTTGATGGGGGCGACCGTGAGTCCTTTGTCTTTCAGGAGTTTGGCGAGGGAGCTTGAGAAGATTCCCTTGCCGAGACCGCTCATGACGGTGCCAATGACAACCACATACTTGGTGCGTCCCGGCTGGTAGCCACGTGGCGTAGGGCTGAAGCCCTCGCTCGATTCATCGGAGGCACCGAACTGGGCAAGAAAGCCAGCCGACGCGGGGTCGGGATGCGGTTGAAACTGACGAGACTGCGCGCCGTATCCGTCCGTGGGCATGGCATACGGTAGCACGGGGGCGGGGGCAGGTTCAATCGTTGATTACTGCCTGAAATGTGGAGGTTTCCGGGGGGCGGAAGTGCGCGGGCGGTCTTGCACGGGTGGATTGCGGGAACCGTGGCGTGGGCAGAGTGAGGTTCGGGCGGCGGAGGTGGCTGTCCCGACGAGCCCTGACTTACGCAGATCTTTGGAACGCAATCCCGTTAAAGCGGTAGGTTATTTCCTATGGACAACCCGCTCATCGCCCGCGTCTTGCCTCTCGCCCTTGCGATCCCTTTGCTGACAGCGGCGCCGGTTGTTTGGGCCTTCGGTGTTACTACTACTGAGGAAGAGTGCGGGTGCTTGACGCATCGGCTCGAGCGCGATCGACCAACTGCTGGCCCGGGTGATGGAAAGGGCGGCGCGTTTGACGCCGTGAGCGGTCGCGACCATCGGAACTTTCCGCCAGATCCGCAGGTGCAGTTCCAACGCATGAAGCTCGCGCTTCGCTTTGAGGACATGACGAGCGGTCGCTTCACGGGCACTGAGACGCTGACGATTGCGCCGATCGGTGTGCCGGTGCAAGCGCTTCGCCTTGATGCCGCGGGCATGAAGGTGACCTCCGTGACGGTTGATGGAAGTAACGCGGAATACACCAATGATGGCGAGACGCTGTCGATTCGATTTGTGCAGCCGTTGGCTCCGCCCGCAAGCGGTGGTCAAGCTCCGGCAACCACGGTGGTGATTGCATATGCGTGCGACCGGCCGGTGGACGGGCTGACATTCAGTGCGCCCACGCCAGAGATTGTTGGCACTGTTCAAGCACGCGGCGCGGAGGTGCATACGCAGGGCCAGACGGAAACGAATCACTATTGGTTCCCCATTCATGACTTTCCAAATGTGCGATTGGCAACTGAGATGATTGTTGATGTTCCAGCAGGATTTCAGGTGAGTTCGAACGGCGCGTTGGTGAAGCATGAGACTCGCGGCGATCGCGAAATCTGGCATTGGAACCAAGAGAAGCCGCATGTTCCGTATTTGGTTTCGCTGGTGATCGGTGACTTCGATCACGCCGAGTTGCCGAGTCCGTTGAGCGGCGTTTCGATGACTGTTTGGGCCCCGAAGGGACGCGGCGAGGATGCAAAGGCAACCTATGCGCGCACGGACCGAATGGTGGCGATGTTCGAGCGCGTCTTTGGTCAGAAGTATCCGTGGGCGCGCTATGACCAGTTAGTGGTGCGCAACTTCGGCGCTGGCGGGATGGAGAACACCAGCGCCACCACCATGCAGCCGTCCGCTGTGTTGGATGCCACCGCGCGCTCTGAGCAGGATCTTGACGGGCTCATCAGTCACGAACTGTGCCATCAGTGGACCGGTGATCTGATCACCTGCCGCAGTTGGGCGCATATCTGGCTGAACGAGGGCTGGGCAACATATGGCAGCACTCTTTGGATGGAAGAGCGCGACGGTGCGGATGGTTACTGGGATGCCGTTCTTGGCAACGCGGGCGTGGCGCGCGGCGATGTGTCGACGGCGCCGGAAGCGATGTGCAGTCCGGTGTACATGAACGCGGGCGAGACATTCGGCAGGTCTGCGAATCCGTACCCGAAGGGGGCTTCGATTCTGCATATGTTGCGACGCATGCTTGGAGACAAGGTGTTCTTTGCGGGCGTTCAGTCGTATTTTGCGAGTCATGCACTTGGTAATGCAGAGACCTACGACTTCCGCCGCGCGATGGAACAGGCCAGCGGACTTGGCTTGGAGTGGTTCTTCGATCAGTGGTGCTTCCGCCCAGGGTCGCCGCAAGTAAAGGCAAAGTGTGTGTACGACACCGCGAGCCGCGTGCTGACGGTGACCGCTGAGCAAACGCAGCAGATTGATGCGCGCACGCCCGCGATGCACATTTCGATTCCGGTGTGGGTGAAGACCGAGAAGGGCGATGTCTTGATTCCGATGGAGATGACTGGTCGCACTGGGACGGTGTCTCGGACGCTTGATGCGCCGCCGGTTGCGGTGTGGGTTGATCCATATTTAGAGGCGTTGAAGACCATTGAGGTGACGCAGCCAGAGATGTGGACATTGGGCACGCTGCGCTCGGGACCAACGCACGCGGCGAAGCGGCAGGCGCTTGCCGCGCTCGCGAAGACGGAGTCGCCCGATGCGCGCACTGCGCTCTTGGAGACGGCGCGCAATGATTCGCTTCGGTATTCGTTGCGGATTGATGCGGTGAACGGGTTGGCTTCGTACGGGAGTAAGGCATCGCAAGAGGCGATTCTTGCGCTGGCGCGATCGCCGATTGCTGATGTGCGTGTGCGCGCTGCGGTGATCGGAGCGTTGGAGAAAGTTCCGGCGGCGGACGCGGTGCTGTTGTGCCGCAATCTGTTGGTTCCACCGAATGGTGGCGCTGGCGAGGCGAGTTACGCCGTGCGTGTGCAGGCTATTGAAGTGCTCACCGCGCATGCGGCGAAGGACGCCATTGACACGGTGCGCGCGCAGGTGGCGGTGCCGAGTCACAATGAGTCGATCAGTACTTCCGCGATTCGATACCTCGCTAAGTTTGGCGATGCTTCCGATGTTGCGCGGATAGAGTCGCGCACGGCCCTTGGGTTGCCGGATCGGGTGCGACCATCCGCGGTGAATGCGCTGCAGGAGCTCGCGCCGCGATTGACGCCCGAGGAGCGCACGCAGGTGGAGACGTTCTTGACCGGGCTGCTTGACGACCCAGAGGAGCGAACGGCAATGGCCGCGGGCGGGGCGTTGGCGGAACTGAAATGCAAGGCGGTCACGGCGCGATTCAAGGCGATCGCCGAACATCACCGCGATCCATCATGGCGCAAGCGAGCCGAGGAGTGGCTGAAGAAGCTGGCGGCGTGACATGACCCCGAACGCACACACGCCCCCGAGCGCGTGTGCGCTCGGGGGCGTGGAGTGCGAATGCTGGCGGAAGCCAGTGTTCAGTCAAGATTAGGCGCGGCGGCGACGGCCACCGGCGAGACCAGCGACGCCGAGGAGGGCGAGTGCGCTTGGGGCGGGGACGACGGAGACGCCGGAGACCGTGTAGTCGTAGCCGTTGTAACCGTTGTTGATACCGCTGCCCTGACCAAAGATCCAGTTGAAGCCGAAGGTAACGTCGGTGCCGCGCTCCCGTGGCGCGCCGGTTCCAACACCGTTGCTGTTTCCAAGTTCAACCCACGATGCTGGAGGTGCAACAATCTCAAAGTTTGCGACCTGGGCCATCGTGTAGCCATTTCCACCAGCGGCGCCCGGTGTGCCGAGTGCCGTAGCGAGCCAGCTGCCACCAATGGCTAAGCCGTTTAGCGCAGCATTGCTTTCACTGACATTCACATAGGCGCCGGCAGAGGCCATGTCGTCGAATCCAAGATTGATGGACTTTACGCCGCCGGTGTTGGTGACAAAGTTGTCAAGACCAAAGTAGATCACGAAGTACTTGCCAGACGTTGCGTCTTTCGCCCAGATGTTCACATATGGAAGAATGACCGGTGCGGTCGTGCCTGCATAGGCAGTGGCAGAGTTCAGCGTGAACTGCATGTTCGAAATTTGGCTAATGGTGCGACCGTTGACATCGTTTGAGCCAAAGCCAGCCTTTTGGCGCTTGTACTCGATGCCGAATGTCGTGTTTGCAGCACTGGTGGAGATTGACGGGTTGGAGCCGCCGTCCTGGTCGGCGTTACGAATGACGTAAGGGGTGAATCCAGCGGTCGCTGCTTCGGCTGCCATCAGTGTGAGTGCGCTCATCGACATTACAAACTTCATGTTGGTCTTCATTTGTGAATCCTTGGGGTTTGAACCCTGTAAGTGCCACCCCCCGGAAGGGGCGTGGCGCAGCCGAAACCGTCAGCGAGCGGTTCTGTGTCCGGTGTCCAACCACGAGGCTGGTAGCACTTTGATTTGCGAAGGTCGGTTGCAGGGTTTGCCTGCAGGCCGATGCCACGCTCCGTAATCAAGGGCGCAATTTCGCGCCCGAGCGGATCATGGATATTGCATATTTATTGCCGTTAGGGAAATAACCACTGATTCAAGGCTCAAATGCGGCATTTTCCGTGCGCCAGACCAGTTCGGCCCCGGACAGATCGGGGCAGTCACCGATACGCGAACGCGCATCTCCAGTCGCCGAGTTAAATGGGGACAGGGGTGAACGGCACCTATTTATGAACGGCACCTATGTACGAAGGCGGCGTATTGCTCGGGGGTGTCGATGCCTGTGAAGTGCGCTTCGCCCTCTGCACACAGGATCGTGTGACCATGCTCCAAGACGCGGAGCTGCTCAAGACTCTCCGTGCACTCAAGCGGCGTCGGCGCCAATGCAAGAAACGTCTTTAGGAATGACCGCCGGTAGACGTAGAGACCAACATGCTTCATCGGTGGTGCCGCGCCCGTCGCGCCGTCGCGGTTGAACGGGATCAGGCTGCGGCTGAAGTACAGCGCTCGACCGTCAACACCACGCACGCACTTCACGATGTTTGGATTCGTCGGGTCCTCGCCAACGGCAAACGGCGAGACCAGCGTTGCCATGTTCACATCCGGACGCGATGCTAAGAGCGTGACCGTGCGATCAACGAGCTCCGGCTCAATCTGCGGCTCGTCGCCTTGGATGTTGACAATCAACTCTTCATCAAGGGTCTCGGCAACTTCGGCAATGCGACTGGTTCCGTTGGGATGATCAGCGCGCGTCATCCGCGATTCAAACCCCGCGCGCAGAACGGTCTCATGAATCCGCACATCATCCGTGGCCACGATGACGCGGCCGACCGTCTTACACGCCGCAGCGCGCTCAAGGACATGCAGAATGAGCGGCTTGCCCGTGAGGTCCGCAAGCGGCTTGCCGGGAAATCGGGTGCTGGCAAAGCGCGCGGGGACGACGGCGGCTGCTCGGAGGGAAGTCACGGGGTCACCAGTTCCTTGAAAGGGGATCAGCAGTGCTCGGAATCGTGCCGTCAGTAGCCGGAGCGGCGGCAGGCGCAGGCGCAGTGGCAGGGTGGGTTGCAGCCCCTAGCTTGCATACCGCCGCTGCCGCCGCTGCAGACTTTGCGGGGTAGTCCTTGGGAAATGTAAACACGCTCGCCTTCGGATCGCGAGTCAAGCCGCGCGCGTCGGGAAGCAGTCCATAGCGAAGCGTCAGTAGGACATCCGTACTCACCCACGGATCATCATGGAAGTAACTGTGCCCAAGCCAACTGCCAAGCAATCGCTCCGCCATGAAGACATCAACGATGTCAACACCTTCCTGCTCGTGGAGAAATGCAATGTTCTTGGGCGTGAGGACGCTGAGCGGCTGACCGAGCCGCGCGAATCCGCCAATCCACGCGGAAATATCGAGAGCCTTGTCCTGCGAACTGATGTAGATAGTTGTTCGCTCCGGTACAGCCATCGCTCCATCAGCAACTGCATTCACAAATGAGCCGAGGTCCATGTCTGGAGCGACGAGCACAAGCCGCCCGATTTTGTAGTGGTCACGAGTGGCGGTACCCGGCTCGTCAAAGTGCATGAGACGAAGTTGCCGCAGCGCCTCGACTGCAATTGGCGCGCCAGCGCTGTGCGCAAGAATGTGAATATGTTCGACATTCGTTCGTTTAGCCAGGCGCGTCAGGAATGTGCGAAATGGCCGAGTGGAATAACTCGCCGTGCTCTTGTCTGCGGAGTAGTCAAAGACACTTCCCTTGGATGGCCACGCGTAGTTGATGAATACACCGTTGCGACCGAGGTAATGGAACATCTCCGCGCCGAGCGCCATGTTGTCCGCAAAGTCGGTATTGAATCCGTGGATAAAGATGTAGATGTCTTTGCTGTTCGACGCGGCTAGGGCCTCATCGACCGCCGTGGTAAATGCATTGGCGGTGGCGTCTTCGGCACCGGGCGCGGATTCATCAAGTTGCGGCACCCCAACCCACAGTGCGCCGTACGGCTCGTAGCCCGCCATGGTCAGTGTTGGATCACCTGCGCGTTTTTCGGCCCGTGACTCAGCGGCCAAATAGTCCCATCCTGGTTCATCTGCCGTGAATGTCACGGTGGCACGTCCAAGCTGCATGGAATTGGAGCGGTCGTTAGTAAAGAAATCCACGCCAGATTTGCTCGGCGGGTCGCCGCGTGTGACGTCATGGATTGCGGTCTTGCGGTCTGCCGCCACAAACATCTTGACCGAGGTGGACTTCAACGACGCCGGCGTCTGCTCGAACGGATTTCCACCGCTCGTGTCGAACCCAGTCGGAGTCGGCATGAGCGTGTTCGCGCATCCAGTGAACAGCGTTGCTGCGAGCCCCAGCGCGATCATTCGAGCAAACGCGAGTGTGCTAGTTGCGAGCATTCGCATGGGGCGGTTCAACCGAGCGTGCGGATCAATTCGTCAACTTCCTTGCGTCGAATACGAACGTCCTTGTAGCCGATGTTCTTGCGAACGATCGCGCTGCAGATATCTGCGGCTTCCTTGGCATGTGCGCCGGATTTTTCCAACTTCGCCAGTTCAATCAGCGAGAGCATGAGGTCGTACTTGATGTCGAGCTCTTTCTCGGCGTGGGTGGCATCAATGGCGCCGAGTGCTTCCTTGTATTCGCTGGTGGCTTCCGAATGCCAGCCTTCCTTTGCAAAGCAGCGTCCGAGCATCCATGCGCTGTTGACCTTCAACTTCGGGTCATCCTTGGCCAACTGGAACGCAGCCATCGCGTCTTGATAGTTGCCGAGCTCATACTCAATGCGTCCAAGGTCGGACTTCATCTCGCGGTTGGTTGGGTACTTCTGGACGCGCTCGCGGAAGATCTCGCCTTCGAGTTCAAGGAGCTTGGACTTGGCGGCCTCGTGCGCCATCTGCAATTGTGCGTTGTCCGGAGCCTGTTCAAGTTGCTCGCGGGCCGTGCGGTCGGCGCGACGGACGCCAGCGATGCGCAGGTCATCCGCATTCATCTTGAAGCGATACTCATGGAGCCGCGTGTAGCCAGCCAAGAACACTTCAACAGCGCGATCCTCATCGCCGGGCTGACCGCGCTTACGAAGGAGCGATCCGTAGCGATTGATGGCCTCTGGCGACATTGGGTTGTCATCAAAGTCCTTCTTCGCCTTGTCCATCGCGATTTCTTCGCTGCCGCCAGCGCCGGAGATGCTGTTGGATGCCTCAAGTTGGCGCTGCTTTTCAGAGTCGCGCACCTGCGCGCGGAAGCCGCCCGCTTGACCGAAGTTCTGCTGGTAGCCACCTTGCTGAAT
>CANJHD010000054.1 GCA_947474065.1 Planctomycetaceae bacterium | reverse complement strand
TTGCGGATTTCAGAGCCACGCGCATCACCTTCCTTGATGTAGATGATGTCACCACGCATTGGAAGGCGCTTCATTCCCAACTCCACTCGTCACGATCAAATGCGTTCGTGGGCGGGTTGATGGTGATCGGTAGCGGCGCTTCACCGCGCGACGCCATCAACTTCGCAGCCTCGGCCCAGCCCGCGCGCACGGGGCGATGGCTACGGATGACGATCGCGCCATCAATGACTTCAAGTTCGATGTCCGCACCAAGCCCGGCTTGTTCGATCATGGCCTTGGGCAAGCGGACGCCGCGTGAGTTTCCAATGGCTACAAGTTTTGCTGGGACAGATGCCATACATGTAATCATATTGTAATTACCCTTCATTGCAAGGAATTGCTGGTACTTCGCGCACATCGCGCGGGAACGCCTACGCGGCGGGCAGGTTGTCGTGAAACCTGCCGCCGCGCGCATCATCCCCCTGACACAGCCCTGCCACCCGAGTGACAGCCTTGATTCAATTCACTTTGCCGCCAGCGTCGGGTAGTCGTTGTACCCCTTACCACCCACGCCATAGAACTGCGAAGCATCCCACTCGGCAAGCGGTGCGCCATCGCGAATGCGCTCCGGCAGGTCCGGGTTAGAGATCGCAAGCTTGCCGAATGCCACTGCGTCGCCAAGGCCTTCGCGTACATCGCGCTCCGCGCTTGCAACATCGCGCGAGTAACCGTTCAACACGACCGGTCCATTGAAGTTCTTCTTCATTCCTTCAGCCAGCGCGCGATCAAACGGACCGTTCCATCCGTGTGCCGGGAAGTAATGATTGAAGAGATGCAAGTACGCACACTTTCGATCGCCAAGCTCACGCGCGGCGCGCAACATCAATTCACGGTCATCGGGCGCAGCAGGTAGTTCCGCGGCATTCCCCATTGGCGAGAGACGAACGCCAACCTTGGCGTATCCAAATGCTGCACCCGCGGCATCCACGGCGCTCATCAAAAGCCGAAGGCGATTCTCAACGCTTCCGCCCCACGCGTCAGTGCGTGTATTCAGCGAGCCGGAAAGGAATTGATTGATTAGGTACGCGTTGGCTGCATGCACCTCAACGCCATCAAATCCAGCAGCCTTCGCGTTCACCGCTGCAAGTTCATAGTCGCGAACAACCCGCTGCATTTCGTTGGTCTCAAGCGCACGCGGCATACTGGCCGGCACCTCTTCAAGGGTGCCGTCGGCACGGACAATCATCATCTTGGCCGGCGACGCCGCGGCAACGCACGACACCGGCGACTGCCCGTTTGGCTGATGTGCCGTGTGACTGATGCGCCCGACATGCCAGAGCTGCAAGAAGATTCGCCCGCCCGCCGCGTGCACGCGATCGGTCACGATCTTCCAACCGGCCACCTGCGCGGCACTGTAAATGCCGGGAGTGTTCGGATAGCCCTTGCCCTCCGGCGAGATCTGCGTGGCCTCAGCAATCAACAGACCATAGGAGGCGCGCTGCGAGTAGTGCACTGCTTGCGGTTCGCCAGGAATGCAATCCGGGTCCTTGGCGCGCTGACGAGTGAGCGGAGCCATGAACACGCGGTTGGGGCAAAGAAGTCCGCGCAGATCAATCGGTTGAAGCAGTTGGTTCATGTGCTGGCTCATGTGGGGATGAAAGCCTATGGCGAAATGCGCGACTCGGCAAAGGCCGTATCGCGCATTTCGTCAGACTTTGGAAATTTCTAACACCTACTCAAGCACCCGTTTACCACTTCAGGTTCATTGCGCCCTGATACTCAGCCAGCGGACGAATGATGCGGTTGTTCTGGTGCTGCTCCATGATGTGCGCACACCAACCCGTGATGCGAGCCGCAACGAAGATCGGCGTGTACTGCGGCACAGGAATGCCCATGATGAAGTACGTCATTCCGCATGGGAAGTCCACGTTCGGGTGGATGTTCTTGTCGCGCAACATGATCGCCTGCACTTCATCGCCCATGTCGAACCACTTCTTGCCGCTTGGCCCCATCTGCTCGGCAAGCTTGAGGCCCCAGCGGCGCAAGATGCCTGCGCGGTGGTCGCCATTCTTGTAGACGCGATGGCCAAAGCCCATCAATTTGCGCTTCTCTGCAAAGGCGCGCTGCATCCACGCATCGGTGGTCATCTTGCCGCCAGCGCAGTCCTTATCGAGATCCTTGAGCATCTCCATGGCCATCTCATTGGCGCCGCCGTGCAGCGGACCCTTGAGCGCGCCGATGCCGCCACATACCGCGCTGTGCATGTCACTCTCGGTGCTCGCGATGCAGCGGCAGGTGAATGTGCTGGCGTTGAAATCGTGCTCTGCGTAGAGAATCAGGCTGACATCCATGATGCGCGCCTCAAGCTCTGATGGCTTCTTACCTGTCATCATCCACATGAGATTCGCTGCATGACCAAGCGAAGCATCTGGCTCAAGAACTGGCTTGTTCTCGATGGTGCGCTGAATGGCTCCGATCAAAGTCGGGATCTGCGCCAAGAGACGCTTCGACTTGCGCAACTCCGCGTCCGGCGCGTTGGACTCGCACTCGGCATCGTGATGGCCAAGGATGCTCACGCCCGTGCGCAAGAGACTCATTGGGTGCGCGGTCGGCGCAGCCCTCACGACCGCAGCAAGTTGATCGATCACCGTCTTCTGCACAGAGCGCATGCCCTTGACTTCGTTGCTGAATGCAGCGAGCTCCGCGTCGGTCGGCTTGTTGCCGATCAGAACGAGGTACGCAACTCCCTCAAAGGTTGCCTTCTCAGCAAGATCAGCAATCTCGTAGCCGCGATAGATGAGTTCGGTCTGCGTAACAGCGCAGATCTTCGTCTCGCCGATCACCTGGTTCGCGAGTCCACGCGTATCGACAGGCTTGGCAGTTGGGACCGGGGTAGCGGGAGTGGCGGTGACCATGGCGTCTAGACCTCGAGGTATCAAAAATGCGAGCGGATTCGAATGATCCCTGATGGTAGCGAGGGCACACAGTTCAAGGCGAGTCGGAGTAGCATCGAACTCGACATGAAGAGGCAATCCGCGCTGTATTTCGTGCTCAGTTCCGCCGTTATTGGTGCCCTCGCGCTCCTGCCGGCAGGCTGTGGCGGTCCGCCCGTGGTTGGCGGCGGCCCCCTCGAACCCAGCCGAGCGCCCGCGGACAGCGCGGTCAAGGACTTAACGGCATGGCTGCCGGGTAACTACTCGAGCGCCGCTCAGGCCGCCGCGGACAGCACCTATTTCGATGTCCGGCTTCACATCGTGCCCATCTGGACCGACCGCGCCGACGGCCCATGGATGTATGTGGAACAGGCCATGGCCGATTCCCAAGACAAACCGTATCGCCAGCGGATCTACCGGCTCATCAGCCTGCCGAACAATCATGCCGAGAGCGTGATCTATGAATTTGCCGGCGCGCCGCTTTCGTGGGCAGGCGCCTGGCGCAACCCAGAGCGATTCAACGCACTCGACCCAGGGCTGATCTCCGTCCGAGCCGGCTGCAGCGTGGTACTTGGATACCAAGGCGCGAACCAGATCAGTGGCACCACCAAGGGCGCCGATTGCGGCAGCGCCCTGCGCGACGCGACATACGCCACCACCGACGTCACTGTGACCGCCACCGAACTCAATAGTTGGGATCGCGGCTACGACGCAGCGAACAAGCAAGTCTGGGGCGCCGTCAAGGGCGCGTATCGATTCATGAAGGAATCACCCGCTGTGAATACCGCGCCGCATCCAGAGCAACCAATGGGCGACGAAGCCTCCATCGCCGCACCTGCACCCGAGCCACAACGATGAGCACACTCACTCCGCATCCCGGCCGAAGACTTCGCGACGCATGGCAACGCGGCACCGTGATGGTGCCCGGCGCCTTCAATGCCTTGGTGGCTCGCGCCGTTGCCCAAGCAGGATTCGAAGCGTGCTACATCTCTGGCGGTGCAACGGCAAACGCATGCGGCTATCCAGATATTGGGCTCGTAACGCTCACCGAGATGGCGCGCACTATCCGGGAAATTGCCGATGCTTCCAAGCTTCCGGTCATCGCTGACGCGGACACCGGTTACGGAGAAGTGGAATGCTGCGTCCGCACAGTGGTCGAATACGAACGCGCCGGCGCTGCCGCGCTGCATGTTGAAGATCAGGTCTTTCCAAAGCGCTGCGGGCATCTTGACGGCAAGTCACTCGTAAGCGCAGCAGCCATGGTTGAAAAGGTTCGCGCCATGAGCACCTACCGTGTCAATCCTGACTTTGTGATCATTGCGCGCACTGATGCATTTCATGTCACTGGCTTCGGCGATGCCGTCACGCGCGCCAATCTTTATCGCGAAGCAGGCGCAGACATGATCTTCCCCGAAGGCCTGCAGACTGAGAAGGAATTCGCAGACTTCGCAAAGGAATCTCCAGGGCCACTCTTGGCAAACATGACTGAGTTTGGAAAGACCGCTGATATCTCTGCGGCGCGATTCCAAGAGCTTGGCTATCAAGTGGTGATCTATCCACTCAGCATGATGCGGCTTGCAATGGGCGAAGTGAGCCGCGGACTTGCCGCGCTCAAGCGCGACGGCAGCGTGCGCGAAAGTATGCCCCGCATGCAAACGCGCAAAGAACTGTACGAACTGCTTGGGTACACCCCGGGAGATCAGTGGAATTTCCCGAACGACCGGTGACGCGTTGCGTCAATTCACAACGATGTCATAGTTCAGTTGCGTTGGATCGGAAGAACTCCGATACCAAGAAACCCCCACATCATTCGGGCGCAAGTTGCGCGTTCGCAACATCGGCGGCGTTGGCGATTGCTCCTCAAGCTTCTTCGCCTTCGTGCCCTTCGCGGGCTTGTTGACAACAAACTCAATCGTGACTGGCTTGGTGTTCACCTCGTCATCAGGGACAGCAAAGTTGATGTCGTCAGCAGCGTCAAGTTTCGTGACATAGCCATGCGAACTGCTCGTGTACTGAAACTTCAGATCACGCATCGCGGTCTTGAGTTCTTCAACGTTCTTTGGACGCCCGCCCTTTGACCACACTTCACGCAGGCCTTCGGCCAAGAACTCCAAACGCCCGCGAGCGGCAACATATGCACCAGGCTTGGCAACCTTGGCGTACTCCTTCCACTTTGATTCGAAGCGCAAAACATCAGGTTCAGTAGCTAACGAGAATGCCTTGCGCATCGCGTCAAACGGCTTGGTGCCGTCATTCAATAGTTTCAGCATGACGGTAAATGAAGGGCCGTATCTGCCCTCCTCGCCATAGACCAAGAAGTGCACCATGGACCAACTCTGCATGTATTGCATGCCAGCGCTGCCGTTATGAACATTGGCGCTCCAGCGCTGATCATCCATCTGCAGGAGATTCATGAAGGGGATGTACTTCTCCTGCACGACCGCCTTGCGCACCTGATCAACCACTTGCGGGCTCGCCTGCCCAATGATCACCGAGGTTCCATCAACAACAGACTCGCCAAAGAATTCCGCGAGCCCTTCGTTCAACCACGGTGGCATCTCGTTGCCAAAGAACGCGTATGCAAATTGATGGAAACCTTCGTGCTGAATGACGTGCTCGACGCGCTGCTTTGGAAGCCCTTCCACCCAGAAAGCAAGCCCGGCCCCGCGCGGGCTGATGAAGAACATGCCGCCAGAACCGGTGCCGTCGATTGCATACTGCGTGCGCAGGGTGTCAAGGTAATCCTGCTGCTTGGAGAACATCAGCACATTCGGATAGTCCGGCGACCGTTTACGCAAGCCTGACTGTGCAACAAGTTGCTTTGTGAACTCGCCATACATCGTGTCGAGATGATCCGCGTACTGCTTCGTCTGCGCTGGAATGAGATCGCTGCGAATGGTGTAGTAGCGACTGTTGGGCAGTTTGTGACCCACTGGTGGCGCAGTGCGATCCCACCATGTTCCAACTGCTTGTTGTGATGCAGTGCTCGGAGGAGCCCCGCATGTTGGCTGCGGCGCAGCAGCAAAGAGCCCGAACGCAGAAGTAGTGACAGCCGCCAACCCCTTTATGAGGAGACCCGTGAATGGCAGGCGGCTTCGAAATCGTGCAGACACGGATTTAGAATAGATTGCTAGTCCGACTCGGGCTGCGCATGGGTGGTCTGAGATAAGCCTTTACCGGACTTACCGTTAGGGCGAGGTCGATTTATGAAAAAAGATGACGCGTACTACTTGCAAGGCCCCGAATTCGGTGCATACTCTCGGTAACCCTTTCTTCGGAAGAAGGGAGCCGTGAAAAGGGCCAGCAACCACTCTGGTGGTCTGAGGTTTGTTTGGTTTGGGAATAAGGGCCCGAATCAAACTGCTAAGGGACACTGGGAAAAGGGAACTCTCGTGTTTCGTTCGCTCCGCAAAGAGCGTCCGCCACAAGTGCTACCAGACTGGGTGCGAGGGATTGAAGGGAAAGGGAGACCGGCCGCGAACTCTAGAAAAGGGCGCGGCCGAGTTTCTTTTTAGGCTTTTTTGCGTGGGTGCATCCGTATACTTCCGGATTCGCAATCGGAGCGCTGTTTCTGCGCCCCCGTTCGCGGACCCAGGAGCCCCAGACGCGATGATTGACCACACGATGCCTTCGGTCCGCCGAGCTGCCGGCACCCAACTTGCACACCTCGCCGTAAGCGCGGCGTGTGCTGCCGCGCTCTTTGCATCCGCAGCGATGGCGCAATCGACAAAGCCAGCGGCACCAGCCGCCGCGCCAGCAACCGCCCCAGTGGATGCCGCGCCTGTAAC
Source organism: Planctomycetaceae bacterium (assembly GCA_947474065.1). GTDB lineage: Bacteria > Planctomycetota > Phycisphaerae > Phycisphaerales > SM1A02 > UBA966. The sequence goes on along the minus strand of CANJHD010000054.1, from coordinate 7,636 downwards.
CGCCACGCCAAAGTCGGGCGCTGATACCCGCAAAGAAGCAATGGCTTCGCTCGAAGCCCGGTATGTCTGCGGTCCCGCTGCCGCGGACGAGTTTGGGTACCGCATTGTCTGGCAGACCGAATCACTGGCGACCAAGGGAGCTGTCCTACAAATTACCAACGCTTCCCCGGACAGCGTCTGGTTTGGCGACAGCAGCGGCAGCATTGTTCGACTCCGTCGCGACAGCGGCGAAACGGTCTGGCGCAGTTCAACATTCCAAGGCATCGAGCGCATGCTTGCTTTGGAGTACCTCCCAGCCGAACACAATGACAATGTTTATGTGGTGACCGAGCTGGGCTCGGTGATCATGGACGCCGCAACCGGCAACCTCTTGAAGCGAACCCGCTTCTCTCAGCTGCCTTCAAATACGCCAGCGATCTATGGTCAAACCATGATCTTCGGAACAGGCACGGGGCTTGCGAGCTGGTTCCAGTATTCCACCGGCTACAACTGGCGCGCCACCACTCTTGGTGGTCATGTGGTTGCTCCGGTCACGGTGGCGGGTGACATTGCGATCGTTGGTTCGACGAACGGCACAGTCCTTGCGCTGGACGCCCCGTCCGCGGGGATCCGTTGGTCGCGCAAATTGTCAGCGGGGGTGGAAACCCAAATCGCTGCCGATGCCCAAGCGTGCTACGTGGCTGGCAACGATCAAAGCCTGTGGGCCTTTGACCAAATGCGCGGCCGTGTACTGTGGCAGTATTTCACACAGACGGCGCTGAAGAATCCTCCGACTCGTATTGCCGACGGACTGTATTTGCAGATCCCCGGCGAGGGACTCGTGAGTTTCACTCCCCTGCCGAACAACAAGCCTGACGGTGAAGTTCTCTGGAAGAGCAAGGCTCCCGGAAACATCATTGGTCGCATGAACACCAATGTCATGGCATGGGATCGAGCCACCCGTACCCTCAGCGCGGTTGATGTGGGCAATGGCCGCATCGTGCATCAGGTCAGCCTGCCAAAGGTGGAGTCCATCGAGTTCTTCCCAATGATTGACGGCGAGATCTTCATTGCATCCAGCGACGGAACGGTAGAGCGACTTGAGCCGCTCAGCCGCAAGCCCAGCAGTAACGGAGCAGCGACGAACGCTGAACCCACAGCCGGTCGAACCACCACCACTGTTGCGCCTGTTGTTGGTGGCGCTGCAGCAAAGCATCCTGGCTGATTGCATCGTGGCTGAACACGCTCGAATCCGCCGCGCGCTGATTTCTGTGAGTGACAAGTCTGGGCTCGTGGAATTTGCACGCGACCTAGCCGCGATGGGTGTTGAAATCATTTCAACTGGCGGCACGGCTGCTGCTCTCGCCAAGGTCGGCATTTCAGTATTACCCATCGAAAGCGTCACGGGCTTTCCCGAAATGATGGACGGGCGCGTGAAGACGCTGCATCCAAAGGTGCACGGCGGACTGCTCGGCGTGCGCGGAAATCCGGAGCACATGGCGGCCATGGCGAATCACGGCATTTTGCCGATCGATCTCGTCTGCGTGAATCTCTATCCATTTGAGGCAACGATTGCCAAGCCAGGCATCGCGGAGCACGATGCGATCGAGAACATTGATATCGGCGGTCCTTCAATGCTGCGAAGCGCGGCCAAGAATTTCGAGAGCGTGACCGTGGTAACCGATGCCGCGCAGTACTCGCGCGTCATTGCCGAGATGCGCGCGAACAACGGCGCAACAACCTTGACGCTACGACGTGCATGTGCACAAGCAGTGTTTGCGCGAACGGCGGAATACGACAAGGCGATCGCGCAGTGGATGGACTCTGTTGGATTTGCGCAGAGCAGTAGCGCAGCAGATGCAACAGCAGGTGCAGATGCGGCGGCGGGAGCAACTGCTTCAGGTGCTCCATCTCTGTTTCCGCGCGAAGCGAACATTCAGCTCGAACTCGTTGACGAACTTCGCTACGGCGAGAATCCGCACCAGCGCGGCGCGGTGTATGCAGATCGCACCTTCGCAGGCCCGAGCGTTGTTGGTGCGAAACTCATGCATGGCAAGCCGCTTTCCTACAACAACTTGTTGGATGCAGCGGCGGCTCTTGAATTGGTGCAGGATCTGCATGCGCAGCGACCCGCATCCATTGCGTGCGCAGTGATAAAGCACACGAATCCATGCGGCGCAGCGATCGCTGATTCTGTTCTCAGTGCATTCGAGCACGCGTGGAGTGGTGATCCGATGGCTGCATTCGGTGGCATTGTGGCATTCAGCCGCACCGTCGATGCTGTCACCGCAGAAGCGATGGCTGCTGGTGAACGGTTCCTCGAAGTAGTGATTGCGCCCGGCTACGAAGCGAAAGCACTCGAGACGCTGCAAGCGCGATGGAAGAATGCGCGACTGCTCGCTACTGGAGACTTTGCAGCGACGCAGCGAGCGGCGCATACGAGCAGCGCGGGTGGTGGCAGCACGCTCGCCTGGCGCAGTATTCCAGGCGGCATGTTGGTACAGGAACGCGACGTGCTCCCAATCGACGCGGCGCGGTTCACGCATGCGGCAGGTCCGGTGCCAAGTGCGGCAACGCTTGCCGACGCGGCACTGATGTTCGCTGTTGCAAAGCATTTGAAATCGAACGCAGTATGTATCGGTGCGGGCGGAACATTATTCGGCGCGGGCGCGGGACAGATGGACCGCGTAGCGAGTTGCCGCAACGCCGTTGAGAAGGCGCGCACCAAGCTTGCGTCGAGCCCTGCAGGAACCGTGGCGGTTGCTGCGAGTGACGCATTCTTCCCCTTCGCGGATGGCCCGACGCTGCTTGCGGACGCGGGCGTGCGCTGCGTGGTCCATCCGGGCGGAAGCAAGCGCGACCAGGACACCTTTGACCTCTGCAACGCGCGGGGAATCACCTGCCTTCTGACCAACTCCCGCCACTTCCGCCACTAAATAGGTGCCGTTCACCACTGTCCCTAATAAAATTGCTGCCGTTCACCGCGGCCGTCTTTGCGGCTAAACTTTGCCTCCCATGAAGCTCGATCACCCGACGCTGCCGGTTCTCAAGTCAGCCTTTCCGGACGTCAAGTTCCTTGCCGCCGAATTCCGCGGCCAAACCACTGTGATCGTTCCGAAAGAACGCATCAAAGAGGTCTGCCGTCACCTGCGCGATGATCCGCAGTGCTCCTATGAATTCTGCGCGGACGTGACCGCGGTTGATTACCTCAACTATCCGTCTCCGCAACCGGCACGGTTCGCCGTGGTGTGGTGCTTGACGAGCTACTCCAAAGATCTGCGCTTGCGGCTCAAGACCTATCTCGAGCCGTCGGTCGACACGGCTGGCATCGAACCTGATCCGGAACTCGTGGTGGACACCGTGACCGATGTGTGGCCGGCAGCCGAGTGGCTTGAGCGCGAGGTGTTCGATATGTTCGGCATCCGCTTCAAGGGACACCCCGATCTGCGCCGCATCCTCATGTGGAAGGATTTCCCGGGGCACCCGCTCCGAAAGGACTATCCGCTGCGCGGTCGTGGCGAGCGCGAGATGCATCGCGTCGTGAGTCGCGACTCCGCCTGACGGCACGGGCGGCACCGTGGAAACGCGCGAACACCTTGGACTGAAGGAACTCGCGTCAGCGTGGCTCATCTCCATGGGATGCCGCGCGGTGGCGCACGAAGTGCCCTGCCCGATCGCGCGCTTTCGCGTGGACGCCGCGGGGTGGGCGGAACATGACTGGCGCCTGGGCGCTGACCCGGCTGCGCACGCCAACATCTTTGCGGCCGAACGCGCGGGGGACGCACTGCGTTCGCCACGGACCGTTGTGGTGGAGTGCAAGGCATCGCGCGCTGATTTCATGCGCGACGGGCTTCGTGTTGATGACTTGCTCGCGGAGCGTGATCGACTGCTTGCGCGCAAAGCGGAGATTGAATCTGACCTGATTCCCGTGCATGAGCCGCACCTGCGCAACGCTGCCGGCGCGCTGTTTGAGGAGCACGCGAGTTGGGATTTCAGTCGAAGTCGGTTGCTCCCTTATCGCCGCGTGCTTGGGCAACTAGCGAAACTGGAAGAGCGCATGCACGGGCAAACGAAGTTCAACCTGATTGCACGGTGGCGGCTCGCGGATGAGTTGTGGATCCTTGCATCCACCGGCGTGGTGAAGTCGCGCGAAGTGCCGACGGGTTGGGGACTCGCCGAGTGTTCACCCGCAGTGCTGCGACGCGGTGTGAAGCATGCGCTTGCCATGGGTACGTTGCCGCTGCGCGTGATCGTTCCGGCGCCGCGTCATGCCAGCCCGGAGTATCGACGCGCGCGCATACTGAGAAACATTGCGATCGAGTTGACGCGGGGTCAGTTTCCGAGGGTGGCGTCGGGGGCGGCGGGAGATTCCGCGGACGGCTCCGGCCACGGCGGCGCTGGGACGAGCACCACGTCCGTATCCGGGTTGCCGTCATCATCCGATCCGTTGACCCCCACCGACCAGAGCGTGTAACCCGGGTGCCATGCGGCGGCGGGGTCGGCCGGCAGCACGCGGTAAACGAACGGTCCCTTGCGGTACGGGTCCTTCGGCACCTCGTCGACATACCGCGGACGGAGCTCGGCAAGCGAGGCCGGCAGGCGTCCTTCGGCGCGGCGGAACCGCTCGATGGCGACGACGGTCGCCAGCGCACGCTCGAACGTGGCGCCGCGCAGATCGACCAAGGTCGAGGCCCCGGTGAACCCGCGCACTCGAACCCAATTGATCGGGCCGGCATCCTCAAGTGCCGCCATCCCGGCGCTCACCTTCTGCTGGTCCCGGTCCGACGGATCGGCCATGAGCTCCTCGAACAGCACGCCGGAGTGCTCGAGGATGGCACGACGTTGGGGCCAGTAGAAGCCCCCCCAATGGATGCTCGCGACCATGGCCCACGGGCTCGGCTCATGGGCCCATGATGGCCCCAGTGACCCCACCCACGGGTCCGCGAACCAGCTGGCGAGCGCTCCGAGTTCCCAGTCGACCCTGGCCGCCTTCATCGCCTCCATCGACGGCCGGACCGACTGGCGGCGGATGGCGGCGTCGAGCGCGGACGCCAGCTGCTCGCCACCGTCGGCGTGCAGCGCCTCGGCGGTCACCTGTACAAGCGGGCGAAGTTCGTCGTAGTTGTCGTAGTTGTCGTAGTTGTAGAAGAAGGGAGACGTGCGCGCGAAGATCCGCCGCGCGGCCAGATGCCACTCCAGGGCGCGCACGAACGCAGGGGCGTCGCGTCGCTCGACGGCGACCACCATCGCGGCGTTGGCCAGCTGCCACAGCCGCTGCGCTGCGACGTAGCGAATCTCGCCGAGGTGTGACGAGTACCGGGGGAGCAACATCGACGCCCCGACGCCTTCGGCGATGCGGTCCGCGGCCCAGGCCAACGACCCGGCGTCGCCCCACAACCCCATCGACTCCAGTGCCTGCAACACGGACTCCTTCGCGATCGACTCGGGCGCACCGGCGTTTCCCCATCGCGTACCGGGGGTGATTCCCTTGATGGCCCGCTGGAACTCAGGCCCGAGCACACTCGACTCCCAGCGGGCAAACTCGGACAGCGGTCTGGCGATCGAATCGGCGGACGGCGGGGTGTCGGGCGGCAACAGCGCCGCGTCGAGCTGTTTCGGCGTCGGAAGCGAGACCAGGTCCCCCCGGGCGGACCACACCTGGGCAAGCGCGAGCGATACCACGGGCAGGACAACGATTCCGACGGCCAGGAGAGTCGCAAGCCCGATCCGTCGGACAGAACGGAACACCGCCCTTCGCCGCTGCGGCGCCCAGAGGCGGTTTTCCTCGAACACCAGCCCGTGCGCCGGCATGAAGCGCCGGACGCCGTCCGCGCCGGCAACGCAGTGATCGCGATACGCCGTGATGTCGATGGACTTCCCGCACTCCGGGCAGGTCAACGCGTGGTTGGCAGACACCACCAGGCCCATGGCGCTGTAGTCGCATGATGGGCAACGCGCGGTCCCTCGCAGCACCCCACGCACCAGCAGGCGAAGAAGAACGTCGCGCCAGAACAGCATGGAAAGGAGGAACACGGTGGCCATCATGGCCACCGACAACGTGATCCGCCATTGGGCTTCCGACCAGCTCCAGTTCCGCAGCACCACGGAAGACGAGACATACACACACCCGAGCGACAGCATCACCCGAGCCACCTCGAACATCACCCTGGAGCGCTGGCCGCCTCGTGCCAAGTCGACGTACCGCCTGCACTGCTCATCGGTGAAGCCGTCAAGCTCTGGAAACGACCGGTAGATGGGATTGGCGATGATGCGCATGCGTGGCAACGGCGCCTGAAGCGCCCCGGGCGGGACTCGAACCCTCAACCTGCCGCTTAGAAGGCGGCTGCTCTATGCAGTTGAGCTACCGGGGCAAGACGCACCCCATGCTACGGGGCGAAATAATGCGTGGTTGCAGGAAAAAGGTGCGCCGCGGCGTGCAGCATGCGCTTGCGATGGGCACGCTCCCGCTGCGGGTCATCGTGCAGGCGCCGCGGCGCGCGAGCCCCGAGCACTGGCGCGCGCGGATCCTGCGGAACATCGCGATCGAATTGACGCGGGGTCAGTTTCCGCGCGTGGCATCGGCGGCGGCGGGAGAGTCGGTGGATGGCTCCGCAGACGGCTCCGGCCACGGCGGCGCTGGGACGAGCACCACGTCCGTGACCGGGTTGCCGTCATCATCCGATCCGTTGGCACCGACCGACCACAGCGTGTAGCCCGGATGCCACGCCGTGGCCGGGTCCGCCGGCAGCACGCGGTAGACGAACGGTCCCTTCCGCCACGGATCCTTCGGCACGGCATCGACGAACCGCGGCCGCAGTTCATCCAGCGAGTTCGGCAAGCGGCCTGCCGAGCGCCGAAACCGCTCGATCGCGACAACGGTCGCGAGTGCACGCTCCAGGAGTGCACCGCGCAGGTCGAGCGAGGTGGAGGCGTACCCGTTGACGCCCGAGAATCGCGCGCCCGCCATGGGGCCGGCGTCGGCAATCGCAAACACGGCGGCTGAGGCCTTCTGCTGGTTCCGGTCCGAGGGGTCGGCCATCAGCTCCTCGAACAGGGCTCCAGCATGGGCACGGATCGCCTGCCGCTGCGGCCAGTAGAGCCCGACCCAGTGGATACCCGAGCTTTCGGCCTGCCACTTCATTGGCGGATCAGACCACGGCGGCCACACCACGCCACGGGGATTCGTGAACCACGCTGCCAGCCCGTCAACCTCCCACTCCACAATCTCGGCTTTCATTGCCTCCATCGACGGGCGCACGGACTGCCGGCGGATGGCGGCCTCGAGCGCGAGCGCCAGTTCGCCGCCGCCGTCGGCGCGCAGGGCCTCTGCGGTGACGCGGACGGTTGCAGCGGCGTGCTCGCTCCCGACCATGAACGGCGGCATGCTGGCGTAGATGCGCTGCGCGGCCAGGTGCCACTCGAGCGCGCGCACGAAAGCCGGACCGTCACGGCGCTCGATGGCTGCCGCCATCGCGACGTCGGAAAGTTGCCACAGCTTGGGAGCCGCCAAACCGCGGATCCATTCCTTGCCGTAGCCAGTGTTGACTGCGGGAGACCGCATCGGCGCCGCGCGACCTTCGGCGATCCGATCGGCGACCATGGCGATCCCGGTGACGGGGGTGCCGCTGATCTGCAGCGAATCCAGGTCCTTCGCCGC
>CANJHD010000053.1 GCA_947474065.1 Planctomycetaceae bacterium | reverse complement strand
TGCACCATCTACGCGCAGCGTGGCATGTGGTACATCTTCTTGGCGGTCTTCTGCCTCTCGCTTGGCCTGCCCTTCTTCAGCCCGGTGTTCTTCATCGGTTACCTGATCGGCATCGCGTTCTTCGGCCTGTTCCAGGCAATCTTCATGGCGAACGCCGGTGGAGCATGGGACAACGCTAAGAAGATCGTGGAAGTGGACATGCGCGCCAAGGGCACTGAGTTGCACGCGGCGACCGTGGTTGGCGATACCGTCGGCGATCCCTTCAAGGACACCTCCTCGGTCAGCCTGAACCCGGTGATCAAGTTCACCACCCTCTTCGGACTTCTGTCCGTCGAGATCGTGCTCACCATCCAGAACGAAGCATTGAAGATGTGGATCGGCCTCGCGCTGTTCACCGCTGCTCTGTACTTCATCTGGGCAAGCTTCTACAAGATGCGCATCCCGGTCGACCAGGCCGACTAAAGACGCAACTGATCCTGAACACAACCACGCGGCCCGCTCTTCGGAGCGGGCCGCTTTCATTCGTGCCTATACTCGTACTCCTCAGCATGCTCATCAAACTCGCCATCGCCGCCGTTGCTGTTGTTGCCATCACGGCCGGCGTGGACGCACCGGCGGTTGCAGATGCCGGAACACTGCGCGAATGGGGAACGCGGCTCGTTGAGTACGGACCGATCGCGGTCTTCGTGGCCTTTGTGATCTCAGGCATCGGTCTGCACCTGAGCGAAGACTTCGTCCTCGTGCCAGCCGGAATCTTCGCCTACCAGCAGTGGGTGGAGACTGGCACATGGAATTGGTTCTTGCAAGCCGCGTTCGCAGCGTGGCTCGGCATCGTCTTGGGTGACGCCGGTTGGATCTGGATCTGTCGCCACTTCGGCGGCAAGCTTCTCGCCTGGCGCGCGTTTCGAAAGTTGATTGGGCCACGAACACTTCTTGAAGTGAAGTATGAGATGGACCGCCGCGGCGCATGGGCGCTGTTGATCGCGCGCTTCATCCCCGGCGCCCGCACCCCAATGGTGACCATGAGCGGCGTCATGCAACTTTCGTGGTGGAAGATCTTGGCTGTTGAGGCTGCCGGCGTACTGATCACTGCGCCGCTGCAAATGGGAATTGGCGTTGGTGTTGCGCACATTGGCAGCCAATTCGAAAGCGCCGCGCACCGCTGGATCCTCTACATCGGCGCAACACTTGCGGTGGTTGGACTCATGGCCGTGGCACACATTGTCATCTCGCGCCGACGCGGCAAGCATCGCGCACCCCGCGCGCCGATGCAGTGGCTCTCCGGATTCGCGCAGCGAGCAGCTCAGAAGGCGATCGTCACAGTGAAGCGCGCTAGCACGATCACTTCACGAAATTGAACGTGAATGTTGCCAATGGGCAATCGGGGTGAGAGGTGGTGATAGTTACCACTAGCTCCTCCGGCTTTCCATCAGCGCCCAATTTCACACCTGGATGCACACGCCCCGCGGGAGACGCGGCAAATTGTGCCGCTTCATAGGAACTCAGTGCCACCTTGCCGAACGCTGCTGGCATGATTTCAAACGAGCCGATCGGCGGATCAACCGCCATCACCGTGACGCTGCTGTGGTCGCCGGAGAAAATCTCAACATCGATTGCGAAATCGCGATCGCCGTCGTGGATATCCACTGCTTGCGGCGAAGCAATCACGCCGCGCGTGAACGCAAAGTCCACGCGGATAGAGCCTGCAAATCCGGCCTTACTGGCAAACTCCACGGAGGTCGAGCGGTGCCCGTGACCGGATGGATGAATGGTCACCTCCACGTCGCGCTCGGCGCCAGGCTCCAACGTGCGCGCCCCGATGAGTTTCGCCGTGAGGCACGCGCAGTTCGGGGAGTACGCCAAAATTTCGATCGGCTCGGTGGACTGATTGCGGATCTTCGCCATGCGCGTGAAGTCATTGCTGCACGGCTTCACGTCTCCAAAGTCCACCTTGCCGCCAACGGTCTGAATGGGTAGCGACGCCAAGTATCCACGCCCCGCAGGTGGCAACAGCGTGGTCTCGACATGCGGACGGTAATACAGCCCGAAGATCACCGCGAGCATGAGCGAAATTGCACCCACTGCAACGGTCACTCGAACAACGCGAATCGGCTTGGCTGCCACACGCGCGCCATCTACCGAGGGCGTCTTTCCTTCCGCTGAGTGCTCACTGGTCATGCCCCAATACTAGCCTGCATTCGGGGGGCGACTCATCGAAAGTCACACCGGATCCGGCTCGCGCAGTGGCTCAATATTCCGCAACTTCCGCAGTTGCGGAATCGCCGCAGTGATCACCCCAAGCACGACCAGCGTGCCGATCCCGCCGCTCACCACGCTCGCTACCGGACCAAAGAACCGGGCGACCGCCCCGCTCTCAAATCCGCCTAACTCATTTGAGCACTCAATAAACATGGTGTTCACCGCGCCAACCCGTCCGCGCAGGTGGTCCGGCGTTCGCATCTGCACCAAGACATGGCGAATGACAACACTGATGTTGTCGGCGGCGCCCGCCACAGCAAGCGCGACCACCGCGACCCACGGCACAGTTGCGAATCCAAACGCAATTGTCGCGCCAGCAAACGCAGCAACGCTCCAAAGAAGCATCGGACCAGCGTTGCGGAAATTGGGTCGGAACGCTAGCCATCCAGCCATTGCCAGTGCGCCCACGTAGGGCGAGGCGCGCAGAATTCCAAGAAGTATCGGCGCTTGGGTCGAGCTTGCGCCGAGCAGTTCGTCCGCATACTGAGGAAGCAACGCGGTTGCGCCGCCAAAGACCACCGCAAGCATGTCCAGAAGAATCGCGCCAAAGACCGGCCGCTCGTGCCACATGTGTGACATTCCCGCGAACATCGCCTTCACTGTCACGGCGCGATTGCCACGTGGCGCAGCGCGCGGCTTAATCGTGGCGACGGTGATCGAGAAGATCACGCAGCCAACTGCAGTCAAGAGATACACCGGCCAGATCGCAGGCAAATAGGCAATCAGAACGCCAGCCGTGAGTGGGCCCCCAATGGCTGCAAACTGAAAGATGCCACTCTGGTACGTCACCACATTCTGGAAGATCGAGTTTGGAACAATGAGCGGCAAGAAACCCTGGCGCGCTGGCCCATTGAAGGCACGCACGCACGCGCTCAATACAAGCAGCACATAGAAAGCGAATACCGGCGCGTCCATCCATGACAGCAGCGAGAAACCCAGCGCCACGGCCGCGAACCCCGCTTGAGTTGCAACCACGATGGCCTTGCGATCGCGTGTGTCAGCCACATGTCCCGCAAGGAGCGTCAACAGCACCACTGGCAACGCTCGACACAATCCCATCACACCGAGTGCTAGCGGATCGTGAGTGCGGGACCATACTTCCCACGCGATCGCCGTGTTCATCACCTGCAGACCGGTGGAGCCGAACAGGAAACCCACAGCAAATCGTCGGTAATTGGCAATGCGCAGTGCCGCGAATGCGTCGTGGGCTTCCGAAGGGTGTTGTTCGTGGTGCGGCACGTCGAGTGGGGATCCAAAACCGAGATGACAAGCGTACCGCGCATGGCGCCGCACGCCTTATCCTCTACAACCCACGGCCACGCGGCCCCTCCACCCTCACGACTAGGACATGACTTATGCGTATTGCGCTTGCTGCCGGCGACGGAATCGGACCAGAAATCATGGCGGCCACTCTCGAGCTCTTTGCCGCGGCAGGAGTCAGCTCGCTGGTTGAATTCGTTCCCGTCGAGATGGGCCAAGAAATCTTCGTGCGCGGCAACACGCGCGGCATGACGGACGAGGCAATTCGCGTAGTAGAAGATCTTGGCGTTCTCTTTAAGGGACCCATGGCCACTCCCACTGGCGGTGGCGGCAAGTCCATCAATGTCACGGCGCGCAAGATGTGGAGCGCATATGCAAACTACCGTCACTTCCGAACGCTGCCGGGCGTGGTGACGCCGTACAGCAAGGCGGGCATCAACCTCGATTTCTCCATCGTGCGTGAAAATATCGAGGACACGTACGGCGGCATTGAACATCGTCTCACCAACGATGTCATGGTTGCCAAACGCATCATCACCGCACCTGGTTGCGATGAAGTCCTTCGCTTCGCTTTCGAAACTGCCAAGCGCCTCGGCATCGACACGGTGCACTGCTCCCACAAGGCCAACATCATGAAGATGACTGATGGCCTGTTCTTGGAGCGATTCCGAAAGATGGCTGCGGAATACCCAGGCATTGCCGCGCCCGACGTGATCGTGGATGCACTCTGCATGAACCTGGTAATGAAACCTCAGCAATACAAGATGGTGGTCCTCACCAACCTGCAAGGCGACATCGTCAGCGATCTTGCTGCTGGCCTCGTTGGTGGTCTCGGCTTCGCGCCGAGTGCAAATATCGGTCGCAATATCGCCATATTTGAAGCAGTCCACGGCACTGCGCCCGACATTGCCGGCAAGGGGATCGCCAACCCAACGGCGCTGCTCCTCTCGGGCCTCATGATGCTTCGGCACATCGGTCTTGAGAAGCAAGCCGCCACCATTGAGAATGCCCTGCTCGTTGCACTTGAAGACGGCGCGCACACGGGTGACTTCGGAGATCGCACCCAGCCGACCCTGAACACGGACGCATTCATCAAACAAATCATTGCACGTCTCGGCAAGGAGCCGCACACCGTCAAGCCAGCGCCTGCAGGCAAGACTGATCGCATCACATGCGTGCCGCCTCCGAAGCCCGAGTCCGCGATGATGATGCGAACCATCACCGGCGTGAAGAAGGAAATCGCTGGCATCGATGTCTATGTGGAAGCAGTACATCCAGCTGCCGACACCGCGGTGCAGATGGAACGCATCTGCGCAGCAAGCCCGTTTAACATCACACTCATTTCTTGCCGCGGAATGCAAGTGTGGCCACGCGGTTCCGCGTTCACCGAGTGCGTTGATTACTGGCGCGTGCGCTTTGAACTACGCGATAGCCGCAGCGCCACTCAATCGGACGCTATCGCCTTGCTCGGTCACATCACCGAGAGCAACCTTGTAAGTGAATATGAGTTGCTGCGCACCTTTGACGGCGCACGCGGCTGGACATTGGCGCAGGGACAATGAACTGCAATGCACGACCGCTCGCATGACGACCGGATATGAGTAACCGCGAACCAATCCCAAGCCCAAGTAACAAACGTAACCCGTTCCTTGCTGGACTACTGAGTCCCACGCAGCGCGCGGCCGCAATGCTGCGGCTTGATGCAGACTGGTCGCTCGTGGCATGGGGCGCCGCTATCGGCGTCGTCGTTGCATTCTTGGCGCTCGGATTCATCCTGCCTATTCGCTGGGGCGAACACGCGCTCGAATCTGCCCTGCGCGGTAGCCGCGAGAGCGCAATACTCATTGCTGCAGTGGCGCCAGTCCTTGGTGCAATTGGAACTGTCATTGTCTTTGCGCTGCTTCCGATGCGACAACGCGGGCACGGCGTGACGCAGGTGATGTACGCCGTTCAGCGAACAAATTCGCGCATCCCGCCGCTTCTTGCAGTGCGTCAGTGGCTTGCCGCCACACTCACGATCGTCTCCGGCGGCAGTGCAGGACCCGAAGGACCGATCGTCACCATTGGCGCAACTGTCGGCTCAAACGTTGCGCGCCTGATGTTGCGCCCCTCCGCGAGCAACACGAGCACGCTGCTTGGATGCGGCGCGGCCGCGGGACTTTCCGCCGTATTTGCGGCGCCATTAACTGGCATCTTCTTCGCAGTTGAAGTGGTACTCAAAGATTTTTCAGCGCGCACCTTCGCACCGATTGTGGTCTCTTCGGTGTTGGCATTTGCAACAGTGCAGAGCGTGCTCGGACCAGTTGATTCGCTGTTCGGCCCTGCCGCGCGCGAAGTTGGTCCGCACCTCACTGGCATGACCATCGGTCTAGCGCCGTTCTTCATGGTGCTTGCCCTGCTCTGCGCAGTCGGCGCGGTGTTCTTCATGCGCTCATTCGAAATAATTGAGCGGGCATTTGTGGTGCTCCCTGTACCGCGCATCGCAAAGCCACTGATCGGCGCAGCGCTTCTCGGTATCGGCGGTGCAGCATGGGTTTGGATGCATCCAGAGTCGCCGCTACCTCCATTCTTTGGCACCGGCTACTGGGTTTCCCGCGACCAAATTGAACATGTTGGAACCGCCACCCCAAGCTTCGCCTATGCGGGGATCCTGATGGTGTGGTTCTTCGGCAAAGTATTCGCCACTGGCACGACGCTTGGCTCAGGATCGGCTGGCGGACTCTTTGCTCCGAGCCTCGTCTGCGGCGCAATGCTCGGCGGAGCGTTTGCAGAAACACTGCGCGCCGCAGGCTTCCAATCAATACCTTCTTCGGAATTGGTCCTTGCCGGAATGGGCTGCATGGTGGCGGCCACCACGCACGCTCCGCTTGCAGGAGCCATGCTTGTCTACGAACTCTGCCACCAAGAAACGGTGATCCTGCCCGTATTGCTCGCCACAGTCATCGCAACGTTGGCATGTCGCGCCATGCATCCGTTTAGCGTTTACACCGCTGGACTTGCGGCGCTTGGCGTGCGTCAAGGAGTGGTCGCCGAACTTGTTGCCCTGCGAAAAATTGCTGTACGCGAGGTAGCGGAACTGCCCGGCGTGGTCATTCTTGACAGCGCATCAGGAACCGCGCTCGTTGAACTTGCTGAAACGCACGGCATACGCGATGCCGTGGTGATTGATGCTGATGGCTGCTATCGCGGCATGATCACTGCGCGCGAGTTGCAATCCGCGCTGCTTGCGCGCGAGGCACTTGCCGCCACCGTTGCATCAGACCTCATGCGTACCGACATCCCGGTCACTACCGAAGACGAGACCATGGAGATTGCGTTCCACAAATTGAGCGCCAAGGATGTTGAGGTCATCGCGGTAGTTGAAGGACGAACGCAACGGCTGCTCGGCGTGCTCTCCCGGGAGCGATTGCTGCAGGTATATGGCGGCGATTTTGCGCGCGCCAACTAGTTACTGCGCGCTCCGGCGCTTACCGCTCAGGTCTTTGCGGCGCAATCGCCACCAAGTGACCACCGCGGCAACAACGCACAAGATGCCAAGCACCGCAAAGATCCGGTTTGATTCCATTCCTGATTTCCGCAAGCCAAGAAACATGGCGGAACCGATCGCGGCCATCATGAAACTCATTCCATTTGCGGTGCCCAAGCATCGACCGCGCGACTCATCAGGCGCGAGCATTTGCAGCATGCTCTGCAACGGAATGATGTAGAAGCCAGCAACGAGTCCCGTGAAACTCACCAGCACCGCAACATTCGTATACGTGGGCGGCATCAACCCAAGAGCAAGAAATCCAGCCGCAAGCCCGAGCGCGCCCGCGGGAACAAACAGTCGGCGTCGATGCGGGCGATCAAGCCACGCAGCCATCACGCAACTGATGCCAATCGACACTCCAAGACCACCCATCAAGTAACTCACCTGCGCGTTCGAGACCGACAAGATCTTGGAGTAATCCGGAAGCACCAACAGCGCAACCGCTGCAGCAAAGTAGAAGAATGTCCACGACAGTGCCACTGCAAGAAGCGGCGAGCGCGACATCTCGCGGATGGTGGTGACGTAAGTGCTGATTGGATCCCAAACGCGTGGCAAACTAGGCATCTGCGCCCGAAGCCGCGGCAGCGTCAGGCACGTCAAGAATCCAACTAGAACGAGTACAGCAAGCGCAATTCCTGGAAGCCACGCGCCGAGCGTTGATGCTGCAACCGAAGCATTGGCTCCTGAAACCAAGCGAGTGCCATCAGTTGCCACTGTTGCGAAGCTTCCCTCCCATTCATCTGCCAAGATGCCTGCAAGAAGTACTCCAACAATCACTGCCACATTGGTGGCCATATTGATGACACCATTTGCACGCGCAATTTCACGACGCGCCACAAGTTCAGCAATCATGCCGTATTTCGCTGGCCCAAAGAACGCACTGATGATGGCAAACAAAATGAGTGCAGCCATCGCCAACCATGCATCGCCAAACCCAAAGCCGAACGCGGCCAGAACCACTACAACAAATGCTGCCAATTTCAGCACCACCGTCACCGAACGTTTGGAATTGCGATCGGCAATGCGCCCTGCCCACGCGGAGAGCAGAATGAACGGCACCGTAAATGCCACACCGATCCAGCCGCCGCCGCCTGGACCAAACACAAACTCCCACGGCTTGCCCGCAGCCACTGCGATGGTGAGAAGCGTCTTGACCACATTATCTGTTGACGCTTCTACAAACTGAGTCGCCAACAATGAAACGAACCCGCGATTCCACAGCGGCGCGCTGCTTGCAATGCCACGGTCTTCCGTTGGCTCGTCGAGCATTCGAATATCCACCGCACGTTTCAGCGCACTATTTGCTATTGGCAATGTCACTTGATTGACTCCGGCCGCACTACACGCCGCGCCGCGCGACCCGTGCCCGGCGTCCACGCGGTGGCAGGCACAACCGTTGCGCGCTTCACCACCACTGGCGTCACTGGTCGACCGGTTTCGGTATCTGCAATCGCGCCGCGTTCGGTTGCGATGATTGCCTCCGCGCCCTCGATCGCCTCACCGAACGCGCAGTACTGCCCGTCAAGACGCGCCGTCTCTGCACGCGTCAGCCCCACAAACCACTGACTACCCGCACTGTCTGGCCAATCATTGCGGGCCATTGAAAGCACGCCAAAGTCATGTGCAAGCGTTGATGGCTCAAGCGGAATGTCATATCCCGGGCCACCATCTCCGGTGCCAATCGGATCACCGCCCTGAATCACAAACGGCGTACCGCCACGACCTTTCGGAACGACACGGTGAATGATCGTTCCGTCATAGAAGCCACTCGCTGCAAGTTCCACAAAGTTGCGCGCAGTATTCGGCGCTACTTCGGGGCGCATTGCAAATCGCATCGGACCGGCGCTGGTGTCAAAGAGCACATCCATATCAACGGCCACACGAAATCCTGAATGCGGCGCGGGATCTTCTTTGCTCCACGTTCGCTTCACGGCTTCGTGCGCAGCATTCGATGGCTCGAGCAATCGATCGCCCCACCCAATCACGCGCGTGAATTTCGTCTTGCCATCCGGGCGCACATCCTCAATGATGCGAATGGTTGGACGCCCAATCAGCGGCACCACCAAGAGCGGCGCATCGGTGGGTACGCCAGCTACCACTGCCTGCACGCGCACGGCGCTCGGAATATCGCGGAGGGCGGGCAGCAACGCGGCCAAGTCCAGCTCGCCGGCGGGGGCCGCTGCACGGGCAAGCACGCGACCGTCGGCGTCCATCATGACCAATTCGCACGCCGACGCCGCGCGCGCACGGATCGGACCTGCGGGACGTGCAAATGTGGCATCCGGCAGCGGTTCAAGTTGCAGTGCGAAGACAGCCACGAGCGGTAGGAGTGCGCCGATCATCGCAGCAGTATGGCGCGTCCCGTACATTCCTGCCACTGATGCCTCACCAAGCCCCCATCGTCGTCGTCAGCGGACTGCCGCGCTCTGGCACAAGCCTTGCGATGCAAATGATCCATGCCGGTGGCGTGCCAGCGGTCACCGACGGTCAACGCAGCAACGACGACGACAATCCGCGCGGCTATTTCGAGTTCGAGCGCGTGAAGCAGCTCAAGTCTGACAAGAGTTGGGTTGACGACGCCGCGGGCAAGGTGGTGAAAGTCATCCACATGCTCCTCGCCGAGCTCCCCGACGACCGCCCCTACCGCGTGGTCTTCATGGAGCGCGATTTGCGCGAGGTGGTCAAGAGCCAATCAACCATGCTTGCGCGCAGCGGTCGCACCGGCGCACAACTGCCACCCGAGCGACTGATTGCTATCTACGAACAGCAACTGAAGGTCGTAGAACAGTGGCTTGCTGCGCGCCCCAACTTTCAAGTATTGCGCGTTCCATACGCAGGGTTGGTTGCGAACCCCACCGCGCTTGTTCGGCAGATCAACGCCTTCCTCGGCGGATCGCTCAACGAGCAATTGATGTGCGCGGCGGTCGATCCGAGCCTGCATCGCAACAAGGCGTGAGCGAAACTGCGGCTCCTCCATCTCAACGCGGCCCTGGCTTCCCACCACCTTCTGTTGGTTTCTCACCGCGCTCGAGTGCGGCAACTTTCTCGTCACCGATGCCCGCGCGAACATGTTCCTTCAGAATCGTAAGCATTGCTGTTGTGCGGTCGGGCTGTTCAGCTGAAAGGTCTTTCGTCTCGGAAAGATCCTTAGAGAGATCAAAGAGTTGCGCCTGCTTGGTATCCCAGTAGTAGAGGATCTTGAAATCGCCCTGACGCATTGCGCTCTGCGGGTGATCAACCTCCACTGGCATGTGCCACACCATGCGATCAATCGGCCGATTCACCTTTGCGGTGTCACCGCCCGAAGTCAGCACGCTTCTCCAACTGCCGCCCTCGACACCGGTCGGCGCTGCGGTGCCAGCGACTGCAAGATCAAGCACGGTGGGCAGAATGTCATATGAAACAACTGGCACATTGCAATACTCACCTGCGCGCACACCAGGACCAGCCACGATCAGCGGAACGCGAATTCCGCCCTCCCACAGGTTTCCCTTGCCGCCCTTCAGAATCTGGGTTCGACCGCCATTGTCTGACATGTAAATCACATAGGTGTTCTTTGCGATTCCCAGTTCTTCAAGATCCTTGAGCACCGCGCCAACGCATGTGTCTAGATCCTCCGCCATCGCTGCATTCACTGCGCGATCAGCCCCGCCCTTCGGTCCTTTCGCACCCTTTGCACCTGCTGCGCCTCTTGCGCCTCCTGCATCTCCCGCGCCTCCATTCTCATACTTCTTCAGCGTCTCTGCGAGCGCCTGTGGCTTCTGATGCACTGCGTAGTAGGAAAGTTGCATATAGAAGGGATGCCCATCCTTCACCTCTTGCGCCATGAATGCGTGTGCGCGCTTCGTGATTCCAAACGACTGTTTCGGATCTGTTGGATCCTTGCTATCGCCATCATCATTCTGCGTGATCCCATCGCTCAGGTCATAGCCCATTGATGATGGCGTCTGCGACCACTGCCACTTCCCAAAATGTGCGGCGTGATATTCGGGACGCAATCGCTTCAAAGAATTCGCAAGTGAATCCGCTACTGGTGCTGCCCACGCGCGCACTGACTTCGAAGTTGCATTCAAGGTCGTCGTCGTTCGCCCACAGATAATCGAAGCGCGCGAACACTCGCACTTTGGATGTGCTGCATACGCCTGCGAAAATATCACTCCCCGATCTGCAAGCTTCTGAGTATTCGGCGTGTGAGTCTCGCGACTCTTACTTGCGTCATTTCCTGCAATCATGCGCACTGACAGACCATTCCACGCTTGATCATCCGCCAAGATAAACACAAAGTTCGGCAGTGCCTTCGCCTGATCCTTGGCTGGCGGGGCGGCTTCTCCAAGTCCAGCTCCGCCCGCGGCCATGAGCGCGATCGCGCATCCCGCGCCGACAACCACTGCACCGATACGAGCTATCCGATTGATCATGCTTCCCAAACGACACATCCAGGTCGGCATTGCCCCCGGATTACGCTGATTTCAACCATTTCCAGCGCACCGTCGTCAGTCATCGTCGTGCTTGGCGTTTCCATTATTGTTCTTGGCACCATCTTTGTCGTTCTCGTTCTCGTTCTCGCCCAGTTGCAGCACTGTCCCGATGAGCGGAAGCGTGGTGGTCTTGGTGCTGGGGTTGTAATTACGGATCAAACCCACGGTCCAAGCACCGGCGATGACAAGAAATATGACCGCGACGACTGGCTTGGATGACGGGATCGCGTCGGACGGTTCAGCATCCTTCTTTCCATGGATCATGCTCGCGACGATGTTCTCACGGTGACGGAGGGTGTGGACCGCCACGCCGAGCACATGCACGACCGCCACGCCCACCGCGACCCATGCGAGTATCTCGTGGATGTCTTTCACACTCTCATTGCCTTGTCCAAGCATGACGCCCGTGATGGCCATCGCCAGCACCAGCGCCAGGAGCGCAAAGATCGCCATTGCCGATCCAGAGTTATGCCCAACGTAGCGCTTACCACCGCCAACGATCGTGCCCTTCATGTACTCGATCGCCGCGCCGGGCCCGAAGACAAACGTACTGAAACGCGCATAGCGCGTTCCGACCACGCCCCAGA
This sequence comes from Planctomycetaceae bacterium, assembly GCA_947474065.1. Lineage (GTDB taxonomy): Bacteria > Planctomycetota > Phycisphaerae > Phycisphaerales > SM1A02 > UBA966. Next base: position 2,282 of record CANJHD010000053.1, on the reverse strand, counting down.
TGACGCGAAGGCAGACCATCAGCGCGATGGTCAGACCAATGATTGCGTGGTACGGAAAGAGCGGACTGTCATCGCCGAGCAGGAGCGAGATGACGGCGGCAACGATAAATCCGCTCGAGAGCACCCAATGAAAGAGGCGCGTCGGGAGATCCCAAATCAGAACACTTTTCACAGGAGGCTCCTCTGTTACGCCGCGGACGATCCACCGGTTGTGATGTCTCCTAAGACCCATCACATCCGATGGCACACCATACGCCCCAGCGTTCAAGCACATCCCCCCGAAACGCCGTAACCCAAGCTTCTGAGCCTTGGGTTTCGCAGTGAAGAAGTCGGGGTGACAGGATTCGACGCCACAAAGTGGCGCCGTAGCCTGCGTCCTCTTGCTCCCGAAGCAAGCGCTCTACCAAGCTGAGCTACACCCCGCAAACGCCGCTTTCTGGCTGCGAGCCCAAGAAGCCTACCGAAACCCGCCCCCTCAAACCCTCCCCCCGCTTCCAACTTCTACGGGTTTGTCCCTCCATTCCCCCCTATCTGCAACAACTTCCACACAATTCCAAATAACTAAAACTTGCTCAGAACTGAACGTGGGTTACCTTGTACGGTCGTGGTCCTACCGCACGAGCTACCGCTCTCGCTGTACATCCCACAACTTGGAACGTCTGTCTCGTGGGGCGATGAAGTTTCCGAACCACATTCTTAAGTAAGAATCAGCTCACCTTTATCGGAGTACCACAGACTATGAACGCATTCATTACCCGCATTCGACCCATCGCGGCCATGGTCGCATTGGCCATCGTCGGCACCGCGACTGCTGCTGACGTCAACATGGCTGGTTGGGCCACCTACGGCGGCATCGCCGTCCCAACCAACAGTTCCACCACTATCGCCGTTCCGGGCGGCGTCTCTGGCGTCTCGGCCATGAGTTTCAACAACCTCAGCTTTGACGCCATCAACGGCAGTTATCAAAGCGAGTTCAAGATCCGCGTTGAAGTCGCCGGATCAACCACCGCATTCTGGACCATCCAGCCATCGCCCACCGCTGCGGGCGGAACCTTCACCGGCTCCGGCTCGGGCACCACCTACGGCGGCGCTCCCTTCACCATTCCAGCTGGCACCACCTCACTCAAAGTCTTCGTCTACGAGACCTATGACGACGGCGGCGTCACCGTCCAAGACGCGGCCGTCACAAGCGGCACGCTCACCGTCACCTTCGGCAATCCACCCCCACCGTTTGACGCATGCGCAGCTCCGACCACCGGCACCCTCGGCAACAACACGCTGCCGATGAGTTCCACCGCTGCAAACCTTGACCTTGCATGCGGCACCTTTGCCGCCGCTGCAAACAAGGCGAACTACCTGAAGTTTGTCGCTCCATCCACGGGCAATTTCACCGCGAATACCTGCGGGCAAACCGCAGACACCGTGATGGCTGCGCTCACTATCTGCGGCGATCCGTCATCCTCACTCGTCTGCAACGACGACACGTGCGTCTTGGCATCGTCGATCAACTTCTCAGCAACAGCTGGGCAGACGATCTACATCGCCGTCGGCATGTACAGCAGCACAACTGCACCGCCCGCCACCATGCCGGTGACCATCGCCGCAGCCGCACCGCCATTCGATGCATGCGCAGCACCGCCGACCGCAGTGATTGGCAGCAACGTCCTCACCATGAACCCCGGTGCGGCAGACTTGGACATCGCATGGGCTGGCGTGGTGGTTTACAAGTGCATGTACCTCAAGATCACCCCTGCTCAGGACGCTCTCTACACCTTCTCCAATTGCGCTGATGCTGACTTTGACAGTTGGATCGTCATGGGCACAGCCTGCGGCGATGGAAACTCCGTGGAGTTCGGAAACGATGACGGCTGCGGGACCATTGCTGGCCCATCGCGCGTTCAGGTTTCCCTCATGGCAGGCGTGACCTACTACATCGGCGTGGGCGGATACGGTGCAACGACGGCAATCCCAGCAACGACCACCGTTGAGGTGGAGGCACAGGTCTGCACCAACGGCTACGACGCTTGTGCCAACCAGACCGTGGTGCAGGTTGGTTCCAACAACGTCGTCGTCGACTGCGGCGCGGCCAACTTGGATCTCACTGGCTACTGGACACCAGCATTCGGCGACGCGGCTATCGGCACAGCGAACTACATGAAGTTCGTTGCCCCAACCACCGGTCTGTTCGAAGCTGCCATGTGCGGCAATGAGTCCGACTCCCGTCTCGCGGTTCTGACCGCCTGCGGCGATTCAGCCACATTCCTTGCAGCAGATGATGACGG
>CANJHD010000052.1 GCA_947474065.1 Planctomycetaceae bacterium | reverse complement strand
CTCTCGGCTTATCGCAGGTTCTCGCGTCCTTCATCGCCTCTCAATGCCAAGGCATCCATCATGTGCCCTTTCAGTCTTGGCCATGCCTACCTGACCCCCGCTGGGGGCCGGTGCATGCCATGTCGGACTTTGCGAATCCGACATTCGATCACACGTCAAACAACACACGTGTGAACGACGACTCAATACTCGAGATCATTCTCGATTCAATTCAATACGATTCAATTCAATTCAATTGTTGCACTGCCAGTCGCAGCTCTTCACAGGCCAAAGCCTGAGAATGCATACGTGTCTAGCGCGCACGACCAACACTTCACTTGTCAAAGATCTCAAACCACTCTCGCGGCTGGAGGATCGGGAATGTTACAGAGATCCCCGCCTACGTCAAGGGGGTTGAAGGCATCTTCAGCAGGAATTTCTGCAGATTTGATTATGGGAATCGCCCTGTTATTAACCACCAAAAACAAAGACGGGCGCGCGAGGGACGCGCGCCCGTCAAATACACGTTTACAAGCTTAAATACGGCTATTTGCCCGTTCCGGGCTTGTTGCCACCGCCCGCTCCACCACCACCAGGACCCTTGGGTTTGTTCCCGCCGGGCGCGCCATTTGCTGGCGCATCGGCTGCATCGTGCCCAGCGGGCGCTGCCGCATCTGCCTGCGCGCGTAATTTCAGACGATCAGGATCCTCAAAGTCGTTGTACGGAACGCGAATTTCCGTGCCGGATCCTGTGATTGAGCCAACAACAACAACCCCAGGACGCCGATCCTTGGCCGCAGGGCTTGGACCACGCGATGTATCGAGGTCTTCAACAACATCGACGACGAAATACTGTGTGGTGAAGTCGACTGGCTGCGCGCCCTTGCCGTCAACGCGACCAATGCGTTCGCCTGGCTGCACGCTGGTTTCAGATCTACGCCACTGACCGCCAAGCAGCTTGTAAACCTCTACTTGCGCTGAGCCGAGCGCAAGAGCACCGTCAGAAACGATTGCGCGCGTGACGAAGAAACGCACATCTGGAGACACCGTGATCGGTGAGGACCACTCGCTTGCTGAAGAGTCGATGGTGAACTGCGAAGCAAGCCCCTTCTCTGCTTGCTTTGGAACGAGTTGATTACCCTTTCCAAAGAATGGGTTGTAGACGCGTGCAACACATCGATACTGATAGGTGCGACCGGGAAGCACTTCAAGATCGTGACCCCAAACGAGTAGTTCATCAAGTGAACCAAGAGTGGGGGCCTTTGTCTTAGCGGCACCAGCGCCAGCACTGGCTGCTGCGCCGAGCGATTTCTCAATGGCTGCGACTTCTGATTCAACTCGACGCAACACAGCGGTCTTGGTCTTTCGCTCAGCAAGCTTGCGCTTCGCGTCTTTCTGATCATCAGCGGCACTGGAATTGTTCTTACCGCTCATACTGCCGCCAGGACCGCCGCCGCCGGGACCACTACCGCCCTTGCCGCCACCTTTGCTGCCGGCTTTCTCTGCTTCCTTCTGGTCGCGCTCGTCTTTTTTGCGCGCCTCTTCCTTCTTGCGCTCCGCTTCCTCATCGAACGGACCGCCAATTTTTTCGAGTTCCACCCGCAGAGTCTGCGCGCGCCGCTGCTTGTCTTGTAACTGCGTCTGAAGTTGCAGATTGCGACGGGTTGCTCCAACATCAGCGCCACTCGTTGTAGATGAACCGTCGTCGGCAATAGCAAGAAGTGCGGGCGACACAAATGCACCGTTCACGGTGTCGTAGAACGTGGGCTGAAGAACTTCCCTTTGGTTGTCATCGAGGCCGAGCAGCGCAAACACTTCGTCACGCACTTCGGCGGCAGCGTTATCAATCCGGCCTCGGAAAGTGATTTCATCAGCGCGATTCGCAAACACCGGCACAATCGCCGGCGCGCTCCAAGAACCATCTGCGGCTCGCTCGCGTCGCTCAAATGCAACATCCACGATGTACGGCGTCTCTTGGTACCAGACGCCAGGAATTGCCATCAATGGCGGCGTTGCATCCTTGCGCGAATCTGCGAGTTCCGCGCGAAGGCGCTTCAAGTCGATGCGTGCGAGCGGCGTAGTCCACACAACATCCTTTGGCCCCTCGATCTTCTGGAAGTCAGGACGAGCGGCGAGAATCTTGGACACCTTCACCGCGTCCTTGGCAGAATCCATCGTGAGTGCGTCGGCAGTTTCTTGCACGTTACGCATCTGCAGAGCGGGCACCTTAGGCTCGAAATACCAAATATCGACTGCGGACACGGCATCTTTCACGAGCGCGCCGTTAAAGTTCGGCGCAGTTCGGGCGAGGCTCTCGGCCGGCGTGATTGGCCCACTCATCGCGGCAGAGAAATCGGGCGCAGCCAGTTTCACCGTGTCTGTTGGAATCTCAATATCACTCTTCTCACTGTCGTTCAGGCGCGCTTGCAATGCATTGGCCTTTGCATCAAGCAATGCATCCACCTCGCCTGCTGGCACTGAGCGCGATCCAAGCTTGAACGAGGGCGGACTCAGAAACTGCCAACCGACGATGGCTAGCAGGCCGATGAGTGCGACTCCGAGCACGATCTTCTCGAGATGCTGCTCGAACTTGTTGATTCCCTTGAGCTTCATAAGTATTCCGATGTGTGTTCAGGTAAGTGCGATCAGGTAGTCGGCTCAGCAGCTGGGGCGCTGGCTGGCGGATCTTCAGTGGTTCGACCGTCGGTGCCCTTGAGTGTCTGCAATTCACGCGGCATGAGTTTGGCAATCCACGGACGAAGCCAGACTGACTCGATGGTGAGTTTCACCTCAGAGACAGGTGCGGCGCCGTAGATAAATCCTTCGTCTGCTGCTTCAAATGCATCAGTTGGACGAACATCCATGCCGGTGACTGTCATAAAGTTCTGCCGAGCGATGGCGTTCAGCACTTCCGGGATCATGGATGTTGCAACCACCATACGGACCGTGACGTAGCGCACGTCGTACATGGAGTTGGAGACCCGTCCCGTCATGGACTTCGCGAAGTCGTACTTCACGACGGCCTTGGGATCGAGCGGGGGCAGTGCGGGGGCTGCAGGGGCCGCAACAACTGCATCAGCTGCACCAGTTGCACCAACTGCAGCGCCATCAGCTGGAGGCGTGCTGCCTTCTGCGGGGACTTCCTCGGTTGCTGCCGCGGCGGCCACAGGCTTCGGAATACTGTCTTCACGGACAACGAGCGAGAGAATTCGCTTCACCGGGGCATCGACTACCCCGCGATATGGCTTGTTGGCGGAATTGACTGCTTTGAGAACATCTTCGATCACCCAGAGGCGCCACTGCCACAGGAACATCTTGGTTTCCGATGGCGGCGTTCCAGCCTCAGTGGCTGCGGCAGGGAGACCAAGATCAGCAATATCAGCGTAAAACGAGGTGTTTGCAGCTGCGTCGGCGTACAACTGAAGTCGCTTGTCTACGAGTGAATGCTGCAGTCTGGCGAGTTGTTCCTCGTTCAGCGACTTGCGGTCAGCCTTACGCTCTGCTGCGATAAATTGATCCTGACGGCGCTGCAGTTGGTCAAGAAGACTCTGATCCGATGGCGGCTTGCCTGCGCGTGACTCCTTGAGATCGGTTGCGGCGCGTGCTTGCACTGCGTCAAAGACTTCCTCGGCGATGAGGTTGACATTTTCGCGCGTGACGGTCACATCCTTGACAAGCTTTGCTCGGTCCTGTTGATTATGAGCAAGCGCAGCCTTCTGGATCGCCTGAGCATCTGCGCGCAATCGGTCCGCTAGTTTCTTGTACGCCAAGACGGTGTTCTCATTCAGAACACCAACCTTCTGCTCAGCAGCAACACCTGGAAGCGCAATCTCCACTGAGGATTTTTCAAACTTCTCAAGCGCGGCCATCTCTTGGACGCGCTTGGTGGCGGCTGCATCCCGAGCGGCGTAGATGTCGCTCGAGAACCACCATGCAATGCAGGGGGCAACCACCATGATGGCGATTGAGACCACGATCACCGGGTGCGACTTGACCCAAGTGAGCGCTGCTTTCGGGTCAAATTTGCTGCCCGAGGATCCTTCGGAAGAAGATCCCCCGCCCCGCTTACCGAGGGACGATAGGGAATCACGCACTTTTTGAATGGCATCTGAGATCGAACTCACGGCTGGCCTCCTTCTGAGCCGTCGGCGGCCGGCTCGCCTTCCGCGGGAGCCGCGGCAGGCGACAGTTCACGACCGACAGGCGGTCGCAATTCAACAGTGAACTTAATGACGACGGTGGTTGCCGCCTTGCCCAAATATGGATTTGGAGCCGATGGCAGCGATGCATCACGATCAATATCAACCGGCTCTGCAGCAGATGACTTGATCGCAACGCGGGTTGCCTTGCGGTCCTGCTTGGCTTCGCCCCTATTGCCGGAACCGGATGAACCATCGGGCACCGCGTCGCCGGCGGGTGCGCCTTGACCGAAGCCGGAAGAACCGCTCAGGCCACCAGCGCCACTCTTCTTGAATGTCTCGCCACCCTTGTTCTTGCCAGTCATTGCGCCTGCGCCATCGACTGCGGCGGTAGTGTCCGCCTGCTGCGGTTCTTCGCTGCCGGCGCTACTGCTACTGGATGCTGCACCTGCGGCCGCTGCTCCAGCAACTGCGTTTAATGCCACGAATTCAGGCACAATTCCTGTTGGCGGGATGATGATCTTGTACGGCGCATCTTTGCGATCGGCATGCTTGTTCAACCAATCGAGCATGCTCTTTTGCACAAATTCCTTGGCGGACTTTGTGTCGCGCGGAACAACGACACGCATGGTGACGTCAACCGTTCGACGCGGCGATGGCGCTGAGAGGAACTTGTACTTACCAGCAAGATCAACAAGCTCAACAGTGTTCCACTGCTCATAGGGAAGCGGTGGCTTGGCGAGATCAAATTCACCGAGCAACGGCTCCTGTGTTCCGGCGGATGCCATGGCGGCATTGACATCAGCGACGATCCACGGCCATACCTTGCGATCCTCAAGAAGGAAGATCATGTTGTTGGCGAGCGCGCCAACATCGGCAGATGATTTGACTTCCTCAAATTGCTTCTTGAACCCTTCAGCGGCCTGCTTGGTACGAACGACCGAGCCGGGAACATTTGGCAGCACATCGCCACCAGGTCGGTAGAACATGGCTGCGGAACCAATGCACATCAGAACCGCCGCGGCGATGAACCACTTGTTCTTACGCCCCCAGACCTGTTCGCGAAGACTTCCGACAGGAGACAGATTGATGGAAATCTCCGTCAATCCAAGGCCCTGAAGCGCGAGTCCAACCGCGGTTGAGAGGTTCATGGCGTTGGCGGCAAAGTCGCTGGCGGCACTGCCCTCGACCTTGATCTTCTCAAACTCCTCGAGGCGCCGAATCTCTACGCCGAGCTGGTCGCTCAGGAACTTACGGAGTCCAGGAATGCGGAACGTGCTTCCGAGACCAACAACCTGCGAGACAGGCTTATCAGGATGCAGCGACTGGTAGTGACCCATTGAGCGCTGAACTTCTTGCAGCAAGTCATCGAATACCGGACGCATTGCATGCATCAACTGCTTTGCATATTTGTGCGTTGCGGCTTCGGCCTTGAGGCGGTCAGCCTTACCGTAGGGGACGCTGAAGGCGGATGCGATTGCTTCGGTGAAATGGTGGCCACCGATCGGGAACGTACGAATCCAGCAGCGACCGTCTTCGATGACAACGAGGTCACTGGCGCGCGTTCCAATGTCTAGGAATGCAATGACTGGCTTGCCGCCCTTGCCGAGCTCACGGTCATAGACCATGGCGTTGTAGACGGCGATCGGACCCATCGTCATACCGGCCGGACGAATGCCGAGTTCCTTGTACAGACTCAGCCTTTGTGCGATTTTCTCCTTAAGAATCGCAAAAATTCCGACTTCGTACTCGGGCGAATCTTCGCTAGCAAAGAGGTGATAGTCCCACTCAACCTCCTCGAGAGGGAATGGAATCTGCTGCTTCGCCTCAAAGAGGACGGTCTGTGGAACGGCCTTCTTTGGAATCGGCGGGAGCTTGGCGAATCGAGCGAGACCGTCGTTGCCCGGCACTCCCATCATGACCACGACGCCCTCGATGGACTTCTGCTGCATGAATGAACCCAAGGAGATGCGGAGCATTTCCTCTATGTTCAGATCCGGTGTGGTGAGTACTTTGGGGTGTGGAATGACCACGAAGTCCGCTACGCGGACATCGGTTCCGTCGCGTTCAAGGCGAACCGCCTTAATTGCGGCGCTTCCGACCTCGATGCCCCATGCTGCCTTTGCCTTTGCCATGTGACGAGTGGCTCCTGCCTGCGGTGACCAGTGACTCCTTTCACCCTGCCCGCCGGAGGTCGGCGGTCTATGGGCGAAAGCCCTGCGATAATACCGGGTCAGATGATCCTGTCCCGGACGGACCGGGAACCAAGCCATCGAACCGGTCTGAGAGATGATTCGGACGAGGTCCCCGGTGGGTTGCTGCTCAAGATCGGGTACTCTAAAGCGTTCTCCGGCATCACCCCGCGCTCTGCCACGCGCACTCCCTCCGCAGGCCCCTCAAAAATGGACCAGATGAACTCGACGAACCCCATGGATAACAACAATCCCACCCCCGCGCTTTCTCCTTCTGGATCACCTGACCGCATCTCTGCTGATGCTGAATTGATGCAGGAAATTGCAGATGCGCTGGGCGATATGCGGCTTGAAGACATGGTGGATGACCGCACTGCGACACACCGCGGCGCGCAAGTCAACGGCGAGCGCCAACTCCGCGTTGGCACCGTGTTCCGCGTCCACGATGGCGAGGTCTTCATCGAATTCGACGCCAAGCGCCAAGGCGTTTGCCCGGTTGCTCAGTTCGAAGCAGAGCCAAAGGCTGGAGAAAAATACGAATTCTTCGAGGAACGCTTTGACCCATTTGAGGGTCTTTGGGTGGTCAGCCGCCCCGGAGCGACGCATAAGGGCGAATTGAACAGCCTTTCAGCCGGCATGATCGTCGAAGCGCGCTGCGTTGGCATGAATAAGGGCGGCCTCGACATGGAGGTCTCGCACCACAAGGCATTTATGCCAGCCGGGCAAGTTGACATCCGCCACATCGAGGACATTTCGGTGTTCTTGGGCGAGAAGTTCCCGTGCAAAATCATCGAATTACGCCGAGAAAAGGGCCGCATGGTGCTCAGTCGCAAGGCCGTGCTCCTTGAGGAGCGCGCCCGCATGCGAGATCAGGTTCTCGCTGAGGTGGAGGTTGGGCAGACCCGCACCGCCACCATCACAAGCATTCAGCAATACGGGGCATTTGCAGACATCGGCGGAGTGGACGGACTGATCCACGTCGGCGATATCTCGCACGAGCGAATCAAGGATCCGTCTGAGGTACTCAAGGCCGGTCAAGTGGTGCAGGTGAAGGTTCTGCGCATTGATCGTGACGCCAAGCCGATGAAGATCGCGCTTGGATTGAAGCAGACGATGTCCGACCCGACATTGAACGCCCTCGGTGAGATCGAGGCAGGAGCCTCGGTCACCGGTCGAGTCACCAAACTGATGGATTTCGGAGCGTTTGTTGAAATTGCCCCGGGCGTCGAAGGCTTGATCCATGTGAGCGAAGTTGCTCACCAACGCATCGATACACCTGCTCAGGTTCTCTCTGTTGGTGAGATTCTGCAAGTGAAGGTGCTTTCGGTCGACATGGATCGCAAGCGTATTTCGCTGAGCCGCAAGGCCCTGCTCGAAAGGCCTGCAATGCCTGACGCGCCGAGTCGCCCCGGTCGTCCGGGCGAGAAGCGTGAAGAACGCGCCGCGCTGCCAGCGCGTGCTGATGATCCGGCCATGCGAAAGCTGCGCGCGAAGTTTGCGGGCGCACGCGATCTCAAGGGCGGATTGAGCTAAGAATTGAGCGCCACGCGCTGTGGTTGTGATTCGCGCTGCGCTCTTGCTACGCGCTGATCATTCTTTCTACGCGCCGGGATCGTCGTGGCGCAATGACTTCAGCGTTCGCGTGGCGGCGGGGCGACCAGTTACAAGATCATGTTCGTGGTCACTCCACCACTCTGGCAGGCATCGAACTACAACGAGCGTGACTCCGTCCATTGACGTGCGCACCCGGTTGGCTCGTCCATGCTTGGTCTCGATGGTTTCAAATGATGGCTCCTCAAACCCAACATCGACGAGGAGCTGCGCGATGTCGGACAGTTCTGCATGCGCGTACAGCCGAATGTGAATCTCCGCGCCGCCATCAAAGTGGCCGCGGGCACCCCGCCCCGCCAACAGCGTCAGACCAGAAAAACCGCGTTCGAGAAGATCCATCATCTCGGCAGCGAGTGCCATAGTGCCCTGCACGCGGTCGCGGTATTCCGCGTCCCCGAGCGACTCTTGTGCCATTCCTTGCAGATGCTTTCGCACCTCGGATTCGCTGGGAATGGGCGCCCCACGCGAGAATCCAAGCGTAAATGCTGCATTCTTGATGGCGTGATGGATGTCAGGCTCCGCGCCAGCAGCGAGCAACGCGGCGGCGCGCCGAGCAATGCGATCTCGAAGAACATTCATGCGTTGCGTCGTGCGGCGGGCGGCACTTCGGAGACATCAAGCGGCGTCTCGAACGGCCACACTGCGTCGGTCGGCTGACCATCGCATGCTTCACGCAGCAAGAGGTAGCCGCGAGTCAATGTTCCGACGAGCAATGAAATCGCGGCGCCAGCAACGGCGATAGCGATCAACAGTACCCACGCCCAGATGAAGAGCGAGCGACCGTCAAGTGGTATCGCCCAGTGTTGCGGGGAAATGGCGAGCGCATGGACCGGCGCTGCTCCGTTCGCGCCGATATCAACCATGGCCGCGGGGAATGCCGTGATCGCCCATCCAATGATGCGCAGAATGGCAAATCCGACCGTGACAACGGCAAGTGTTGTGCCAAGGACAACCGTCCACAACATCGGTCGGGCGAGAAAGTAAATGGCGCCGCGCTGCGATGCATCGAGCGCACTGAGACCGTCGCATGCAATGGCCGATGGCGCGTGGAATGCGCCGAGTGCGGCGATCAAGAGCGCGATGCCAGCGATGGCACCAACGAAGAGCGGGACGATGTACAGCGCTGCGCCGATCCATCCGCCGACATTCGATCGGAAGAGAAATCCCCATGCAACGCAGGTGATTCCAACCACGGCGGCGATTGCCACCGGAGCAAGCCACGACAATAGAAATGTTGTCCAACGCTCCACCGCATAGGCAACGGCGGCTCCTGGGCGCAACAGCCCGCGCCCGGAAATTTGTACCGCTTCCATACGCGCCAGTGCACCAGCGCCCACGGCGAGCACAAGCATCGCCCATGCTCCGAAGACACATGCAAAGATCGTCGAACGCGCTGCGCACGCGGCGGGAATGTCAATCACTGTTGCGCGGAATCCCGCTGCAATGGGGCGGACGTCAAGAGCCAACGCGCCATCGATGACAGCCGCGCACGCGTCCGCTTCGGCAGCAGCGAGTGCTTGAAAGTTACCCAGTGGGGCAAGCGAGGCCGCGCGACGAGCAGCAGCAGCAACGCGCTCCGCCTGCTGGTCATTTCCATCATTTCCAAGTTCAGTTGCTCGGAGCGCGAGCGCTGCAGCGAGTTCAGCCGCAGGAATACGGGCGCCTTCAAAGTTGCGATCCGGGACATGTTGCACAGCCAAACGACGAAGCGTGCGCTGCGCATCATCCTGCTCAATATCGTCCCACGGCTCCGCGAGCAGTCCGGGCGGATCGATCGTGGCGCCGACCGAGGCATCCCAAGCGAGGCCCGGCACCCAGAGCAGGAGGGCAAGCAAAAAGCCAACTACGAGACGATGGGGTTGCGCTGCAGTTCCAAGCGCGCCTGCAATCCAAGCGAGGCGCGAAAAGGGTACTGCGTCCGATGCGGCGAGTTGAGCAGATCGATCCACGCCCAGAATCGTAAGGGAAATGAAGGGCACCCGCGCCCGCCGAAGGGTGGGATACGACCCCCGAGCGATGGGATGCGACGACCCCGCCTGCGGGGGTTTGGGCACCCGGGTGTATCTCATAACTGAGGAATTTTCCTCTAGAGCAATTGGAAGGGATGCCGTAGTGTGAAAGCGGAAGTAAATCACTAGGCATTGCGTCTAACTCGCGCTACTGTGAATCACATGGCCATTGACCCCAATGCCCCAACACTCGAACGGCGCCACCTGCGGCGTCGCTGTGTGCAGTGCGGTCTGGCGGCCGATGCCCTCAGCTCAAACAACGACGAATTGTGCCCGCGCTGCGGGTGCAACTTGTCCGCTCGTCCACCCCGCAGTTACGCGGAGATGGAGGGGCTTTTTGATTTACCGCCGGACGCGGTGGTGGTGGATGCCCGGATCCGCGCACAAGCGGACGCGGCTTCGGCACGCTGGCTGTTGGTGGTGGCCGCGGTGGGCCTTGCAGCCATCGCGACGCTTGCGGCAACCATGATGATGGTCGGCACCCGGGGATGACAACTCGCACCCGGGGATGAAGGCCGATACGCGGGGATGACGCCACGCACGCGGGAATGACGACTAGCACCGCTCGAAGCCGCTGAATCGCCCCCCCCGTACGCGCGGAAGAAACCTACCCTGCGCGGATGAAGTCACATATTGATTCCATCCTGAAGCGGATCGCCTCTGATGAGAGCGGGGCAATTCAACGCCTCTGCGATTTCCTTCGCATACCAAGCGTCTCGACCGATCCCGCACACACTGCCGATGTCGCACACGCCGCTGAGTGGCTCGTGCGCGAACTACGCACGATGGGCTTCAATGCAACGAGCGTCAAGACCATCGGTCACCCGATGGTGCTCGCAACGCACCCCGGCACTGGCGGCAACGGCGCACCCCGCGTCCTCTACTACGGACATTACGACGTGCAGCCCGCCGACCCAATCGAACTGTGGGATAGCCCGCCGTTTGAACCGCAGTTACTTGATGGACCGCACGGGAAGCGGATCGTTGCGCGCGGCGCAGTGGACGACAAGGGGCAAGTGATGATGTTCATCGAAGCGCTCCGTGCTTGGCACGAAGTGGCTGGAGGACCGCCCTGCCCTGTCACCCTCATGATTGAGGGCGAAGAGGAATCAGGCAGCGTGAGCCTGGAGCCATTCATGAATGCGCACCGCAAAGAATTGAAGTGCGATGTGGCTGTGGTCAGTGACACGGGAATGTGGGACATCAACACTCCGGCGATCACCACAAGTCTGCGCGGACTGTGCTACTTGGAAGCCACTCTCACCGGACCATCGCATGACCTGCACAGCGGGATGTACGGCGGGAGCCTCCGCAATCCGATCAATGCACTCGCAGCGATGATCGCTTCAATGCATGACGAATCCGGTCGCGTGGCCGTGGCTGGTTTCTATGACGGCGTACTAGAACCGTCTGCGGAAGTGCTTGCAAGTTGGTCAAAGTTGGGGTTCGATGAAGCGGAATTCCTAGGCGAAGCTGGGGTTCGCTTTGGCTGGGGCGAACCGGGACGGTCATGCCTTGAACGCACATGGAGCCGTCCAACATTCGATTGCAACGGCATCTTTGGCGGCTACACAGGCGTGGGAGCCAAGACCGTCATTCCATCAAAGGCAACGGTGAAGTTCAGTTGCCGATTAGTGGCAGGTCAAGATCCCGAGCGAATCAAGTCACTGGTGGAGGCGCATCTGCAAGCGCTAGTGCCGCCCGGATACACGCTCGAGATTCACTCACACGGCGTCAACCCCGCGATCCATGTACGCACCGATTCACCGTTTGTTGCCTGCGCCGCGCGCGCGTTGAAGAGCGTGTTCGGACGCGATGCTGCGTTGATCGGCACGGGCGGATCGATTCCAGCTGTGGGCAGCATTCAGCGCATTCTTGGTGTTGACAGTCTGTTGGTTGGATTCGGTCTTGACGACGACCGAGTTCATAGCCCAAATGAGAAGTTCGAGGTCACTTGCTTCATGAATGGAACGCGCAGTCATGCGGCGATGCTCGCGGAATTTGGGGCAATGACTACATGATGGCAAAGGCGCACTTGGAACAACGGCCCTGGACACGGCGCGGAGCGCTCGTGCTGGCTGCCTGCGTTCTGTTGTGTGCGGCGGTAGCACGTGGAGCGGATGTCGACATTGCACTTGTGCGTATGGGGGTCGGCAACCACGTGCGCCCGGGCGATCCAACCGCCATCTTGGTGCGTGCAACAAGCGGCCTGCAGGCGCCTGTGCAGGCTCGTATCGAATGGGCGGTTGTCAATGCGGATGGCGACACGGCCCGCTACGCGCGTGATGTGGCACTCGCCCCCGGCGCGCCGGTGGAGCGGTGGCTGTACGGCGTAACGCCGATCATCAGTTCAAGCGCGCAAACTGCGGTGGACAAAGTGACCATCGTGCGCGTGTTAGAGATGAAGGATGGACGCGTGCAACGCGTACTCGGCGAGAAGCGCATTGACGGAAGTACTGGCGAAGAACCCGCCGTGCCGGTTGAGACCACTGAGAGCCTGATCGGGGTGATTGGTGATGGCCGTGCTGGGCTTGCCACATTTGCAACTCCGACGCCAAATCTAGGCTTCATTGCTTCGATGAATGAAATGACGAAGATCGCGCGCGGCATCTCCGCTGGCGACCTGCCGGACCGCTGGGAAGGTCTTGCGAGTTACGAGTCAATCATCTGGACGAACGCGCCGTTGCAGAGCGTTGGGATTGATCAAGCGCGCGCGCTCCTTGACTGGACTCGGCGCGGCGGCAACTTTGTGATCGTGCTTCCAGAAGCGGGCGATCCGTGGGGCTTGGCTGGGAAGCGAAACAGAACGCCGTTTGCGGAAGCACTTCCAGAGCACGCGGAGAGACGCGATGCGGTGCCAGTTGCAGAGTTGCTTCCGGTACTCACGCGCAGCGGCGAGTTGCGCAATCCAACGGCACGCACAAGCATCTGGACATTTCCGAATGATCCGGGCAACGGATTTTCGCCTCTGCTGCTTGCGCCCGCTGTTGTTGATCAGCGCACTGGCAACCTGGTGACGGATGACAGCATCGCTGGGCGCGCGTTGGTGGTACGGCGGCCATTTGGATTTGGGTTTGTCACAGTGATCGGAGTAGATGTTGACGGACTTGATCGCCGCGCGCTTTCCGCCGATGGCATTCCGCAAGCGGACCAATTTTGGAACCGAATCCTCGGAAGGCGCGCCGATACTCCGGGACCGACCGAGTGGTCAGCACTCGTTACGGCAAAGCGACTTGAGACTCGCGGCGGGCTGGTGGTTCCAGCCGATGGCGGCGCGCTGGTCAACCAATTCATTGGGTTGCGCAGCCAAGCAGCGATCGGCATCCTTGGACTCCTTGGAGCATTTGCGATTTATTGGATGATCGCTGGTCCCATTTCCCACTGGGTGCTTCGCGGTGCAAAGCGACCGCAATATGCGTGGCTTGCATTCGTGACTGTTGCCGCAGTCGCAACTGCAATCGCGTGGGCTGTCACCGGATCGTTCGAATTGAAGTCCGGCCGTGTGCAGCACATGTCCTTCGTTGATCGCATCGAGCGCCCAGGAGCAACCAGCGAAGAGCGCGCACTGATGCGCGTGCAGTCGTGGTTTAGTGCTGAGTTACCGGGGTACGGAACCGCGAAGGTCGCGCTGCAACAAGGCGACGGCGCAGCGGGCAGCGACCTTCTGACAAGTTGGTTCCCGCCGCCTGCGGGAAATCCGAGCGGATTCCCGGATTCTGAAACCTATGAAGTTCCCGCCACTTCACCAGCTGCATACACGCTGCCATCACGCGCGACATCGACTGTGCTCAGCGCAACGTGGATGGGCGTTGCGCTCCCCGCTTGGCACGGAACGCCGCGCGAAGTGAGTCAGCGCCAGTTGCGGCAAGACATCACATGGGGCGCTAATCCGCGCATCGTTCTGAGTGGCGCGCTGCTCCATTCGCTTCCAGCGCCGCTTCACGATGTGATGCTCATTCATGTCACACCGTTTCACGGACCACCGCGCGTGACGACTGGAAGTAATCCGCCGTTGATCACGCCGAGCGATGGCATGCCGTCGTACGCGCGGGTAGCTCGTCTTGCGCAGTGGGATCCGGAAGTTCCTCTTGATGTTGGCCTTTCGCTCTATGGACTTGAGAATGAATCAGCGAACGCGAAGCGAAGCATTGCGCCAGGACTCGCCCGTGACACCGGAGTAACGAGCGCCGCTACGACTTTCCGGGCGCTCTGGTATGAGCCGGTACTGGCAAGCAACCTTGCAACCATTGACCCGGCAGCGGCGCTCACCAAACAACAACGCCTTGACATGCTGCAGCTCTATGCGATGCTGCAGCCACCGAGCTACCTCATTGACCCTGATCGCCCGTCGGCTGGCTGGCGCGGCGAGGGGGTGCGCGTCGAGCGCGACTTTGCGCGCGGCGTAGATATGTCGCGGTGGTGCGCTGCGCCATGCCTGATCGTCATCGGAAAGATCGAAGACAGCGGTGGAAGCGGGACGCGCATTGACCTTCCATTCCCGTTCACCATCGACGGCGATGAGCCGCGCGCCGATGGCATCACCTATGTCCGCGTGGTATTCCCGCTACCAGCGGTATCAGGCGCCATGGCTGTGCCAATGTCAGCTACGAAAGCCAGTGCTAGCAAATGACGGGTGCAGTAGCACCTCGTTCCGCACTCCCTCCTAGAATGGTCGCACCATGCCGATGATCGAGACGATCAACCTCACCAAGAAGTACGGTGACCTGATCGCACTGAACAACCTCAACCTGCAGATCGATGAAGGCGCGTGCTGCGGGTTCATCGG
>CANJHD010000051.1 GCA_947474065.1 Planctomycetaceae bacterium | reverse complement strand
TTCACAATTTCACATCAGTCCACTGACCGCCAATGTCTCGAACCCGCTCCCCTGGCGTGATGTCACATGCTCAAGCCGCTTCGAGCTTGGTTCCTGCCACGCCATCCGTGGTGACCAAGAACAGGTCAGCGCAAATTGGATACGGCAGACGCTGGTACTCCTGCTCGGCGCGCGCGCGGAGGCGCTCGACGAACGGTTCTGGATCGCCAGTCATCGCTAAGAACATGTCGCGCGCCGGTGCGGCGACGTAGAAAGTCTTTCCAAGCTGCGCAGAGAGACGCGAGTGCAGGTCGCCAAGAAGAAGGCGTGCCGCGTCGTATCCGTCGTGCATACTGATGATGGCAGCACGACCGCCTTCGTTCGAACGAACCACTTGGACATCCAAGTTCGGCGCGTAGCGATCAAGGTTGGCGCGGGCAATTTCTTCAAGCTCGTCAGCCGTGACGCCCCAGCGGATCATCTGCTCAGTGCTGATGGAAACCGTGTAGTGCGGCATGTCCATGACGAAGACAATGACGGTGTCATTCACCCACTGAACATGAGCCACATGTTCGCGGTCGAGCGTTTGGAAGATGTTTCCGGGCTGAATCCGCGGCATGATGCGCGACTTGGCCACTGTAAACGGAATATCAAGCGTGCTCATCTGATCGCCTTCAAGAACGCGATCAATGTGATGCTCCACGGTCTCGAGCCATGACTCCGGCGCGCGTTGGACGGTGCGCCACAGGTTCTCCAGACCCAGGTGCCGACCATCGATTGTCAGTACCAAGGTGGTCACCAATTCCACCGTTCGGGAACCGTGGCGGCGACGCACCAAGTCATAGACGGCGGTGCTGAATTGTTCGGGGGTATCGGGAAACTGGCTCATGGGGTGGCTCCTGAAAACTTGCCAACGCCCCGAATGTGAGGCGTCGTCGACCGGAATGTCAGATACAGGACCCCGCATGCGAAGTAAGAATCAAGTAATTTCAAGTTCTTGACGGTGGACTGCGCGGTCTGTGCCGCATGGGTCTGCCGCCAGTCACCCACATAGGTGCCAAACCGACATGAAAAACGTCCTCCCTGAGTTCTTTGCCGCGCCAACCCGCCGACTCTTGGTTATCGCCGGTCCGTGCATATTGGAGGACGCGGCGACCAATGAGCGGATCGGCACCGTGGTCCGAGATGCGTGCGCAGCCCTCGACCTGCCCTACGTCTTCAAGGCGAGCTTCGACAAGGCCAACCGCACCAGCATCCACGGTCATCGCGGACCCGGGCTCGAACGCGGCATGGAAGAAATGGCGCGCCTGCGAGAAAAACTCGGCGTTCCAGTCACCACCGATATTCATGAAGCGGCGCAAGCCGAGCCGGTGGCGCGAGTGGTTGACCTCCTACAGGTGCCCGCGTTCCTGTGCAGGCAGACGGACCTCCTTGCGGCAGCCGCTGCGACCGGCAAGCCAGTCAATGTCAAGAAGGGCCAGTTCATGGCACCCGAAGAGATGCGCAATGTCCTCACCAAACTTGCCGAAGGTGGCTGCACGCAGCCCATGCTCACTGAGCGCGGTACGTTCTTTGGTTACCACCGCCTCGTCACGGACTTCATCGGTCTCGGCGATATGATGGCGCTCGGCGCTCCCGTGTGCTTTGACATCACGCACAGCACGCAGTTGCCGGGCGGCGCAGGCACCGCCACGAGCGGGCGACCCGAACGCGCCGGCATTCTGGCAAATGCTGCCGTGTCTGCCGGGGTACAAGCCATCTTCCTTGAATGCCACCCGGAACCAGCCAAGTCCAAGAGCGACGCGGGAACGATCCAGCCACTTGCAGAAATCCCTGCGCTACTCAAGAGATTGAAGGCCATTCGGACTGCGTTGACCGCCTAGACTCGGCACCATGGCCGCACCGTTCAGACCCTGTGACCATTGCGCGAAACCCGCAGTGGTGCACAACACCGTCATCGTCAATGGACAGATGAACGAGGTACACCTCTGCGCAGAGCACGCAGGTGCAGCGGGTATCCAGATGCCCGGACAGGCGCCTATCCATCAATTGCTCGGCCAGCTTGCACAGGTTGCTGTCACGCGTCCGCGCGGTCCGGCGTGCCCAGAATGCGGGCACACGTTTCATGACTTCAAGACATCCGGGCTCCTTGGTTGCGCCGCCTGTTACGAGGCATTCGCCACAACCGTTGGACCAGTGATCGAACGCGCACACGGCGGCGCATCCGAACACATCGGCAACGTCCCCGCGCGCGCCGATGATGCCAACCAACGCGCCGCGCTGCTGCAACAACTGCTGCGCGAACTCGAAACCGCCGTCTCGGCCGAGCAGTACGAACGCGCAGCACAATTGCGCGACCGAATCAAAGACCTGCGGCCCACAGCATCCGCTCGAAGTGATGGCGCAGCATGAGCGATCTCACTGCCATGATGGTTGGCGACCGCGATGTGGTGATGAGTTGCCGCGTTCGCCTCGCTCGCAATGTTTCCGGATTTCCATTCGTCGGTCGCGCAACGCATCCGCAACGACGCGAAGTGCTTGAAACTGTGCGCGCAGCGGCGGGGCCAGATGAAGCAACGGTTGGACTTGTGGGCGGCGGGCGCGTCGGTGCGAGTGCTGCCGAATCCCTCGCGTGGATTGACCTCGCGGCACTCCCCAAGCGCGACCGGCAACTTCTCTGGGAGCGACACCTGATTTCGCGGCAGTTTGCCGAAGGCGATTCACCGCGCGCGGTGGCCGTCACTCCCGACGAGCGCTTCTCGCTCATGGTGAATGAAGAAGATCATGTGCGCATCCAAGTGCTGCGCACCGGGAACGCACTCCGAGAAGCATTTGACGCCGCCGTGCGCGTGGATGCCACACTCGGTTCGCGGCTCGACTTTGCGTTCCACCGCAAGTGGGGCTACCTCACTGCGTGTCCAACCAATGTGGGCTGCGGCATCCGGATCGGCGTCATGGTGCATCTGCGCGCGCTGCGCGTGACCAACGAGATCGAAAAAGTGAAGCGCGCTGCAAAGGAACTACACCTTGCCGTGCGCGGATTCCACGGCGAAGGCAGCGAAGCCACTGGTGATTGGTTCCAGATTTCTAATCAGCGAACGCTTGGTGTGACGGAAGTTGGTCTGCTCGAAGAATTTGCTGGGCGCATTGTTCCGGCCGTGGTTGCCTACGAACGCGAAGCGCGCCGTGTGTTGCTTGAAAGGCAGCGCACCCTGCTTGAGGATCGTGTCTTTCGTGGAATTTCATTGTTGCGATCTGCACGGCTCTTAGGCCTCGACGAAGCGATGAAGCAACTTTCGAGTGTCCGTCTTGGTGTCTGCCTCGGGTTGATTCCCGATGTCGCCCTCGACACGCTCAATCGGCTAACGATCCAACTTCAGCCGGCACACCTGCGCTCGGGCGAAACTGGAATTGAGACCGATGACGACGAACGCGCTGCGCGTGCGCGAGTGACTCGTGCGGCGCTCTCCGAGCCTTCCTGATGAATCATGCTGGCTTGTCGGCAAACAGAAGATCAGCAGATAATGCGAAGTCGAAGTCCTTGTCCGAGATGCCGCCCGCGTCGTGGGTGCTCAACGCCAACGTCACCTTCGAATAGCGCACCATGATGTCCGGATGATGCTGAACGCGCTCCGCCTCCGAGGCGATCTTGTCCACAAAGCGCATCGCATGCAGAAAGTCGGTGAAGGTGAAGGTTCGTTGAATGACTGCGCCGCTACGCGTCCAATCCGCAAGCGTGGCGAGTTTCGTCTGGATCTGCTTAGCCGTGAGGCGAGACATAGGGTGGCAAATATACCGCCCCGCGCACAGCAGAACGCAGACACGCTCTATCCTGCTCGTATTGGGCACGTCGCGCCCTCATCCCCGACCAAGGAACCACGCATGTCTCCCCGATTCGCCACCATCACCCTCGCCACCATGATCACTTGCACCGCCTGTGACTCTTCGGCACTCAAAGACGGCGGCGTGTGGAACACCACGATCGCGGGTGCGCCCTTTCATCTCACGGTGAGCTCGAGCGACCCCACACGACAGCGCGGACTTGGCGCAGTCACTGACATCCCGGTGGATGGCGGCATGGTGTTTGTCTTCCCGGATTCCGAAATGCGCGGGTTCTGGATGAAGGACTGCGTCACTGACATGGACATCATCTACCTCGACCCACTCGGCTATGTCACGGCGATACACACGATGACCAAGCAGCCGTTGCGCGGAGCGGACGAAGCGCAAACAACCTACGAAGCGCGCTTGAAGCGATACTCGAGCGTGACCCCCGCGCAATACGCCATTGAACTCCGCGCAGGTCGCGCACAAGAACTCAAGATTCACACTTCACAAAAATTGCAGCTCGATGCCCCCGCGCTCAAGGCGGCCGTTCGATGACGAACCTGACGCCGGTGCGCGCTGGCGCGCATGCAGTGCGTATCGCAATCACTGCCACGCCACGCCGTGAAGAACGCGGGAAGTTGCTAGCGAACGAACTCCCTGCGCTGATTGGAAGCGGTGCCGTTGCTGCATGGCACACACTTCAGGACGCTCAAACATCGGCGATTCAAGGGTCCACCGCGCTGGTGGTCTTACTGGATGCACGCGATATTCCTACTGGTCTTTCGGCATTGCTTGATGCTGCCGAGGAAGCGCGCTTAGCGGTTCTGCTGCTGATTGATGATGGTGGACGGCGCCGCGCGAGTACTGAGACCGCAGCGGTGGAATCGATCGATGCTGATGATGCCACCATCGCGGCCGTTCTGCGTGGAATGATCGGACGACAACCTGAAATCGATCGTCTTGGTCGAGAGTTGGCCATTGCCACGCGGTTTACGGGTGGGCTACGCGGTGAAATTTCCCGCATGCAAGAAGAACTGCAACTCGCGGCACAAGTGCAGCGCGAGTTCCTTCCCCGCACGTTTCCTGAAGTGGGCGACCTGCGCGCGGACGCATTCTGGCGGCCAGCGAGTTACGTCTCAGGGGATATCTACGACGTGGTACGACTTGACGAGCGGCATATCGGCGTCT
The DNA here is from genome assembly GCA_947474065.1 of Planctomycetaceae bacterium. Taxonomy (GTDB): domain Bacteria; phylum Planctomycetota; class Phycisphaerae; order Phycisphaerales; family SM1A02; genus UBA966. The sequence goes on along the minus strand of CANJHD010000051.1, from coordinate 9,770 downwards.
TCATTGCCGATGCAGTGGGTCACGGTATTCCCGCGGCCCTTCTCACCATGGTGATTTGCCGCGGGTTGCCATCCAAAGAAGTGGGCAACGGAACCTATCGAATCATTCCGCCCGGCGAGGCACTTGCGCGCATCAACCGTGACATGGTCACTCACCAAGGCCGAACCACGCGCTTTGCAACAGCTGTTTACTGCGTCATTGACACAAGTACTGGGCATGCCGCCATGGCCGGCGCTGGCCATCCACCGCCGGTGATCTTGCGCGCAACCGGCGAGACGGAGTTAGTGGAAAGTGACGGCGGGCTGCTTGGAGTATTTGAGGGCGAGAGTTACCAAGAGGTGCAATTCCAGCTGCTTCCTGGCGATCGGCTACTGATCTACTCCGACGGATTCGAACAGGCATTCCCTGGCGATCCATCCGGCACGCGCCAAGCGCGATTGCCATCGAAGCGATATCTGGACGAATTTGTGGCGGTCCGCACTGCGCCCACTGCCGCTGCATTGGTGCAGCAGATTGCGCGCCGCGTCGATATGCAATTCGGAAGCGTTCATCAAGCAGATGATCTCACTCTGCTAGTGATCGAACGACTGCGCGAAGGGACTGTCTCTGCGTGAATCTCATGCTGCTCGGGGCAGTTGAGCCAGAAGCCGCACCGATCGCAATCGGCGCATGGTGTGTGGCAATGTTGTTCTTCTGGCTGTGGTGGAGCCGGCTTCGCTTTGCACGACTCTTGCGCGATGTCCCGTCCACCCCAATTCGCGGCGTCTTTGTTGGGCTTGTAGAAACGACCGGTCGCGTTGAGCATGACGATCCGCTGATTGCGCCACTGAGTCAAACGCCCTGCGTGCAATATGGATGGTCAGTGCGAGAGCATTGGCGGCGAACGCAAACCTATCGAGATTCCAAGGGCAAGACCCAAACGCGCATTGTTACGGGCAGCGACATCGTTGCAGCCGGAGGCGCCGAAGTAGATCTGCGCTTGCGCGACGAAACAGGCGCCATCATCGTGCGCGTGAACGGCGCGTCATGGACTACGAAGGACACCTTCAGTCGTACCGCAACACTGGGGGATTCGCTTTATCACACGCAAGCGCCCAACCGTGTTGTGCCCGGCAGCACTGGTCGACGAAGTTTCAGCGAGAGCTCCGTGCCGATCGGATCGATCGCATGGGTCATGGGCAATGCGCGCATTCGACCAGATGGGCAGGCACTTGAAATTGGCAGCGGTGGCGAAGAAGGCGTATTCATGATTTCGCTTGCCGGTGAAGGCAGACATAGTTTCATCGCACGCGGGCTAGCTATCACCGGCCTGGTGCTTGGCACTGGCTGCGCGATCGGTGCGGGCATTGCACTGGGCGGCGTGGCTCGACGGATCCTGCCAGGCTTCACTGAGCCGCAGGCCGCGCTGCTGCCCGTTGCGGTCAGTGCTGCACTATGGTTTCTCTTGATCACCGTGATGTGGAGTTTCATTGTCCGCAACGGCGCGGTGCGCGTGCGAACCCGCTGGGAACGCGCAGCGTCACTCGTGGATGTTGAATTGCGACGCCGCGCGGACTTAGTTCCAAACCTCGTGGTGGTGACACGCGCGAGCGCAGCGCACGAAACGTCCATACAGCGCGCGGTGGCCGAACTGCGTGCGGGCGCAGCGTCCGAAGGCATCTTTCGCATACTGATCGAGCGCTACCCCACGCTGACCGCAGACGGGTCGTTCCTACTGCTGCAGCGGCAATTGACCGAGACAGAGTCACGGATCGCACAGGCACGGATCTTCGAAATTCAGAGTCGCGAGCGACTGCTCGAGCGGCTGCAATCATTCCCCGAAGGATTGATCGCGCGGATCATGGGCGTTGCACACCCGCCGCCAGCACTCGCTTCACCTGCTCCGCGATCATCTTTGCCAGAGCGTCGCTCTCCAGGTTGACGCGACTGCCCGCGCTGCGAATGCGAAGGACGGTCTTGGCGAGTGTTGCGGGAATCAGCGCAACTTCAAACCATCCATTTCCCGTGGCGGCGATGGTCAGACTGACGCCATCGACCGCAATGCTGCCGCGATCAACTGCAAGATTCATGACATCAGCCGGCGCGGCAACGCGCGTGCGCCACTCGCCGCCCGTGGTTGAAACAGACAACACTTCGCCAACGCCGTCCACGTGCCCCTGCACGATGTGCCCGCCAAGAAGCGTTGATGCCGTGGCCGCGTGTTCGAGGTTCACTTCTTCGCCGGCGACAAGCGCACCGATCGTGGTAAGCGAAAGCGTCTGCGGAATCACATCGAAGGAAAGGACGCCATCCGTGCGCGGCGCGCCAACCACCGTCAGGCAGCAGCCGTTGATAGCAATTGAGTCACCATCTGCAGGCGTGTGAGCCCAGCCGCAGGAATCAACTTCCAAGCGTGCGCCGTACGCCTGTGGGCGCAGGCTGACAACGCGGCCTTGATGCTCGATGATTCCAGTAAACATAGTTCGCGTCGGTCAGTACGCGCGTACGACCGCTGCACCCGGATAGTAGGTTCGCAGGATCAGGAGCGCGTTCGCGCCAGACCGGGCCATGGACTGCGCGCCGTATTGGCACATGCCCACGCCGTGGCCAAAGCCCTGGCCAACGAACTGAATTTCGGCGCCACTCACCGTGACCTGCAAGAGATGGCTGCTATTGAGGCGTTCCTTCGGGGTCGGCTCGCCCTCGCGGGCGTAGTTGACGGCCCGCCGAAAATCTTCCGCACGCAACTGCAAGACGTGCCCAGCGGCGTCGTGAATGGCAAGACGGGTTGGTCGACCCGCGGCGTTCACGGCGATGATGTTGATGGAACGAATTGCAGTCAGCGCCGACAGTTCAGAAAGCGGCGCATCATCAGCAATGTCCACAATTCCATTGCGCGCGGGGGCCTGCGCAGCAGATTGCACGGTTGCGACCGGCACGCTCACTGCTGCCGGCACGCCAGTTGCGCCGGCGGCTGGCAATGGGAATGCCGGTGCGCTCGCGCGCGTTCCAACAGATGGCTCCGAAGTAACACTTTCAACTTTCAGCGTATTCGCTGCCGTTAATGATGCTGAAGTAGACGCCGTGCTCGCGGCGGCACTGCCCTTGAGTGGCGACGCACTCTTGCCGTTCGCCGTTCCATCAACCGTGGCCGACGCGCGTGCGCTTTGCATCCGACCCTCGCGCTCAACTTGCGCCTCGCGCTGATCGGTTGCCCAACGGCGCAGGCGTTCACAGATGGCGGTGTTAGCAAATGTCTGCTGCCAATGAAATCGCGGCGCGTCAGCACAACAGTCGCGGTGCGCGGTGGCGGGAGTACATCCGGCCGCGAGCGGTGCAATTCCATGATTCGGATTGCGAGTGAGCGATTCCGCAGCGTTGGCTGGCGTACCTCCACACGTGCTTGAGTAGTAGCAAGGAACCACGCGTCCTTCAAAGCTGAGCACCATGCCACGCGTCGCCTGAACGGCCTCGCGCGGCTTGGAATCCTTGGTTACTCCAACCCATGCTTGGCTCGCTTCACCAGCGATGAGGTCGTAATGACGCACCGCGCTCCAGTGCGCGTGTTCGCAGATGGCAAAACTGCGTGCAGCGATGGCCTGCGCCTTGAAGGCTTCCAAATCCCACGACTTGAGTAGCTCCTTCGCCAACACGCCCGGCAGATACCGCTCGAGCGGAACATCAATCACTACATCAAGCGCGCCCGGCGAACTCGGCTCATCAGTCACCGGTACAAGCCGCAGCGGTCCCGGCCAATCGGTGCCATCGAACGCCACCACGCCGTGACTACCGGCTGGCGGATGAAACTCAATCGAACCAGCGAGCGTCACTTCAATCGTTGTAGGCCGCTTGGAGCCAGCGCCCTCAACAACGCGCCATCCACCTGATGACGGACGAACATCAACGGGCGTGCGGACTGCACGCGGAGCAAGGCCAGCGCCCTGCATCGTCAACTTGCCGGATGGATTGGTGAGCCGAACCACTGGGTTCGCATGACGGAGCGCCGCGACACGGATGCGCAGGTCTGGCTCCGTGCTTGGTACCGATGGACGCTGTTCAAAGACTGGCTCGATGGGAGCAGCGACGGCGATCGGCGCCTTCGGTACGGGCGCTACCGGTGCTGTGGGCGCCGCTGGGATCGGGCGACGCGTAGCAGTTGGGTTCTGACCAGTGGAGTCCGGCGCGCAGCCGTGAATCACAAGCGCAGCGCCAAGAGAAGCCCACACTGCCGCGGAGGCAATGTCTGCCACGGGAAGGCGGCGTCGAAGACGAGAGAGGAGGTCTGCCATACCTTCCTTGGATCGGCACTTTCCCGCGTCCTGCGGGAGAGTTTGCGCGCGGCCGGACGCTCATGCATCACGGCCGCGCGCTCTACTGCGGTACCCCCACGAATCACTCAAGTTCACGGAGCGACAGACCCATCTCAACCAGCTTCCGCTTGATCTCGTCAAGCGAGTTCTGGCCGAAGTTCTTGACTCCCATGAGTTCAGCCTCGGTACGAGCGGCGAGCTCGCCGATCGATTGAACGCCCAAGAGCTGCAAGGCGCGACGGGCGCGCACGGACAGGTCCATGCTGCCGACTGGCTTGGCGAGCGTCCCGGCGTCAACGCGGTCCGTCAGGCTATCGATGTATTCCTTAGCGGCGCGTGCAACAAATCCCTGATCGAGACCTTCGCCGAGGCGAAGACCGCGCTGGGTGAGCATGGCCTCAATCTCAACAAGGCTGGTCTCGCCGAAGTTCTTGTAGGAAAGAAGTTCTGGCTTCGTGATCATCAACAGATCGCGAAGAGTCCGGATGTTCATCTTCTTGAGGCAGTTGCGACTGCGGACACTCAACTCGAAGTCGGTGACCGGGGTGTCAAGCTCAGCCTTGCGCTTGGCTTCGTCGCGCTGGTCGCCTTCGTCGTAGAGGGCTTCCTTGCTGGCGCCGACATCCTTCATGAAGAGACGCGCGCGAGCGTGGTTCGGTTGTGACTCAAGGACCTTGCGAAGGCAACGCTCGGCGTCGTGCATTTCGCCACGATCCTCGTGCAACACAGCAAGATTGACGAGCGCATTGATATGCGGCTCGGTGCGCTTGCTGAGTTGGGTGTAGTACTTGATCGCCTCGTTCTCTTCGCCGACCATGTCGAGCATGAACGCCAAGCGAAAGACATGCTCCGGCTGGGAGTCGCGCTCAACCGCTGCGCGGAAGTGTTCGATGGCCGCAGCGCGGTCACCGGTCTTCTCGCATTCAAGACCCTTCTTGAAGTGGTTGGCTGCGCCCTGCGGATCGCTTGCCGTGGTGGTACCGCCGATGACCGTATCCAGAGCAGAAGTAGCCATTGCTCGAGTAGCTCCTGTAAGTTGAGATGCACCCGAAAGTTGGGCGCAAGTCCGGAAGTGTAGCGCAGGCTGCGCGACATTGCGCCCGTGGAGGGTTATCGAGCCAGCCGGGACCTTGCTCCCTGCCTCAGAAGCGCATCGAAGGGGGTTTGTGGATTAACCGGCGGCCGCTGCGGCTGCGGCTGCCTCGCGCGCAGCCTCTTCCTCGGGCGTTTCCAGGACAGTGATGGTTCGCCATGCGCCGTGGCGCCAACGCAATGCCATGGCCCCTGCCATGACCACGATGTACACCGTCGAAGCGATCCACGGCCCGAGCGGACCAAGACCGGGCGCGAACGTCACCAGCGCCCATCCACCGCCGACAATCAGTACCCAACTCAGCACCACCGTCAGCAGGCCAGGCCAGAATGTGTCGCCCGCTCCGCGCAGCGCGCCAATAAAGACAATTCCAATTCCATCAAAGGCCTGAAAGAAGGCCGCCGCAACCATGAACGCCGAGCCGGTTGCAATCACCTGCTCAGTCACGTGAGGCGAAGTGTGCTCGCCACTGGCAAACAGAGCGATCATTGGGCCGCGGAACACCAACATCAGGACGCCGCATGCGCTCATATAGATGACCGTCATGATCATGGCAATCCGTGCGCGCTTCGCAGCGATGTCCGGCTTTCCTGCGCCCATGTATCGACCAACGATGCTGGTGACGGCAATGCCAAAGCCGATCGCGGGCATGAACGAAAGGTGCATGTAGCGAAGCGTGGCCCAACCTGCGCTGAGCGCAATGTCGCCGAATCGGCCGACGAGCACGCTCATAAAGATGGCCCAGGTGATGATCTCACTTCCCTGCTGAATCGCCGAAGGAATTCCAAGGCGCAGCAAGTCACGGACTGCAGCGGCATCGAATCGCCATGAGCGTCGAATGCCGAACTCTTCATCCATCCGGCGGCCAAGGAAGATTGCTAGCGGGAACGCGGCCTCAATAGCAGTGCCAAACACCGTAGCAAGCGCGGCGCCTGCAACACCCATCGGTGCGATGCCTGAAACGCCCGGCAATCCAAGTGACGGAAGGCCCACGTGGCCAAAGACGAATGCGTAATTCAATACCAAGTTGACAACATTGCCAGCGATCGCCGCAACAGTGATGACGCCCGGGCGCTGGATGCCAAAGAAGAAATTGCTCATCGCCTTGCCGGCGACTACCGCCACGCCGCCAAAGATCAGAATCTCGGCATACGCAGTTTCTAATTCTGTAGTGCGCGCGGAGTGACCCATCATGGAAAACAGCGCGGGCAAGCACAGACCAAACGGAACGAGCAGCACCGCCCACGCCAGCACGCCGAGCCAGAGCCCTGCCCATCCGTAACGCGCCACTTCATGGCGTCGCCCCGCACCGATCGATTGACTCACAAATGTATTGACCACCGACAGAACCCCAACCACCGCAATGATGGCCGCCCAACTCCACACGCTGCCATTGCCTTGCGCCCCCACTTCCACTGGACCAACCTGCGAAACCATCACCGCGTCCACGAACTGCATCACCGTATAGGAGAGCATCGTGACCACGGTGGGCCAAGCAAGCGACCACACCTCGCGAACGGGACCCATCGCGGGCACACCGATAGCGGAGGGGGATGCTTCACTCTGCATGGAAGAGGAGTCGGTCGAAATTCAGTGAATTCAAGCCACTGCGCGATCAAGTCGCTTGGCAGCCATGCGTTCAGGGCCGGGCAAGCGAATGCGCTTGACGAGGCCGAGTGCTCCGAGCGTGCGGATCGTGATCCAGCTCAGGTCAAACTGCCACCACTGCAGACCGTGACGCGCACTCGCGGGGAACGCGTGATGATTGTTATGCCAACCTTCGCCCATGGCAAGGATGCCCATGATCGGATTGTTACGGCTGTGGTCACCAGAGCGGTACGTTCGCGCGCCCCAGATATGACAGACGGAATTAATGCTCCATGTGGCATGATGAACCAAGAACATACGAATGACGCCGCCCCAGATGAAACCGAGGAACGCGCCCTTCCAACCGCCATCAACGAGACCGCCGATCACTGCGGGAACGACGAAGCCCATGAGAACCCAGAACGGGAAGAGCTTGCTGATCGCCCGTGCGCGCGGATCAGCAGCGACATCGGGGGCATACTTCTTAACGCTTGATGCGATGTCATCGTTACTGAAGAGCCAACCAACATGCGAGTGCGTGAAACTGCGGACCCATCCGATGATCCCCTTCTGGCGACCAGCGTGCGGTGAATGCGGATCTTGAAGATCATCAGAATGAAGGTGATGACGCCGATGCGTAGTCACCCACCAAAGGAGCGGACCCTGCACGGCCATGGATCCGCAGATGCCTGCAGCCCATGCGACGGGAGCCGACGCTTCGAATGACTTGTGTGTGTAGAGGCGGTGGTAACCGATCGTGATACCCATGGAAGTCATGAAGTAACCGACGACCATCATGGTCAAGTCTGTCCATGAGAAGTAGCCGCCCCATGCGTACCAAATCGCGACGGCGAGAACGAGTGGAGGAACCACCACCGCGATCAGAGTGAGGATCTTTACGTTGTTGCCGACCTCGCCGACTGGCTCACTATCGTGGCTGTACAGAACATGAACATCGTCATGCTCATCCATATCGTGGTGCGCATGCGGAAGATTGCTCGGTGCCTTGGGCAGGTCGGTGACAGTCATGGATAGAAAGCCTAGCGCGTTGTTACATCGACGCCAACAGCGGAAGCCTCAATATTCACAAAGTTCCGTTCGCGGAACATTTCGAATTGTTCATTAAATGACACTGGCGCACCCAGAATGCGCATAGGCACGCACGCGCGGCTGAATCCGGACAATCTTGATGCGTCAAGGTGCATTTGCGCGTATCTTCTGACCCTTCATGGCATTCAAATCACTTCGTCTTGCAGCCCCACTCCTCCGCGCACTTGCCGAGGAGGGGTACGAAACCCCCACCCCAATTCAAGCAAAGGCCATTCCTCCCGCTTTGGAGGGTCGCGATATTTTGGGCTCTGCACAGACTGGAACCGGAAAGACGGCGGCCTTCTGCTTGCCACTCATCCAGCGCCTTGAACTAGCTGGCGAACTCGGCGGCGATGCGGCAAGCGCTCCAAAGCGCGCACGGACTTCGGGTCGGCCGCACGCACTCATTCTTGCGCCCACACGCGAACTCGCTGTGCAGATCGCAGAAAGCCTAGCTGTCTACGGCCGCCACGCGGCGTGCCGGACTGCGGTGATCTACGGCGGAGTTGGACAAGCTGGACAGGTTCGTGCGCTGCAAGGTGGCGTTGACATTGTGGTGGCAACCCCCGGAAGATTGCTCGATTTGGTCCAGCAGCGTCACTGCAATCTGAGCGAAGTGCACATCTTGGTTCTTGATGAAGCCGATCGCATGCTCGACATGGGATTCATCAAGCCGATCCGTTCGATCGCTGCGATGGTTTCCAAGAAGCGCCAGACGATGCTCTTCTCCGCGACGATGCCGAAAGAAATTCGCCACTTGGCGGATTCGCTGTTGGTTGACCCAGTCCGCGTGGAAGTTGCGGCCGTTGCGAGTGCGGCTCCGAAGATTGAACAGCGCGTCCATCATGTGGGGCGCGACCTGAAGCAGTCATTGCTTGAGCGCTTGCTTGAATCAAATGACATGACAAGCGTGGTGGTCTTCACGCGCACCAAGCACGGCGCCGACCGCGTCATGAAGCGCTTGATTCGCGCGCGGATTGATGCTGCCGTCATTCACGGAAACAAGAACCAAAGCCAGCGCCAACGCGCGCTTGATGCTTTCAAGGCCGGCAAAACGCGCGTCTTGGTGGCGACTGATGTTGCTGCGCGCGGCATTGATGTGGACAGCATCAGCCACGTGATCAACTTCGATATTCCAGTGGAAGCAGAGAGCTACGTGCATCGCATCGGCCGCACTGGCCGCGCGGGCGCAACTGGTATTGCGATCGCATTCTGTGAACCTGCGGAGCGTGGCGCGTTGAAGGCGATCGAAAGGTTGCTTGGCAAGGCTGTGCCGGTGGCACCGCTTCCTGAGGGACTGACGGTTCTCAGCGCGATCAACGACGCCGCCGAGGCGCACGCCCCGCGGCGCGAGCATCCGCATTCACCGCGACGTCCGGCAGCGGGCGGCGGCGGGCGATCATCAGGACGCGGCGGTAGTGGCGGGCGCGCTAGCAGCGGCGGCAGTAGCAGCGGCAAGGCTGCGCCGAAGTCTGAGGGTTGGTCGAAGGGCCAGTCCGAAGGCGCGTCTGAAGGAAAGTCCGAAGGCAAGTCCGAAGGCAGGGGCCGCGGCGGGCCTGCGCAAGGACGCGGCGGCGCGAAGACGAAGGTTGCGCGATCATCAAGCAGCGAGTTCGGTGCGGCACCTGTGAAAGCTGCAACCCCAACGCGCGGTGATGATGGCGCGAAGCCGCATCCGCGCGCGCATGCATTCCCATCGGCACGACCAGCGC
>CANJHD010000050.1 GCA_947474065.1 Planctomycetaceae bacterium | reverse complement strand
GGACTGACGTGGAAACATGCGGTGCGCGCCCATCGGAACGCGTGCTCGAGCATGAGTTGCTTGATCTGGTGGTTGGTGCCCTGGCCCCAGTGAGACCGTTCGAGAAAGGTGTAGCCAATCACTACGGAGCGATCAGTCGGATTCCATTCGTAGTAACGGGTGGCACCAATGATGTGACCGGCGGGGTCGAGAGCGACGAGCCCGCCACCGCTCGCAAGCGCACCTGCGAAATAGCGCTCGAATACGGCGCGTTCGTGGCGATCGCGCTCGGAATGTTGCTCCCAGATCAGCGGGTCGCTGGCAGCGGCGTGCAGCGCGTCAATGTCATCCGGACGCATCGGTCGCAGGTGAACCCGTTCGCCGCGCAGGGTTGGCTGCCAATTCGGAACCTCAATTGCACGTTTTACCGAGCGACCGTTGGCCTCAAGAAGCGCCCATGCTTCATCACGGGAACGCGAAGGGTCGAACTGCCGCACCGTGCGGATGGCGCGATCAACCAATTTGTCGTTGGTGGCTGCTAAGTCCACCATGAGATTGCCGCGCACCTTTCCAAGGCGCGTGAAGAGCGCCGTGGTGATGCAGTTCAATGCAAGTTTCGTGGCGGTGCCGGCTTTAAGTCGGGTGCTGCCCGTGAGAACCTCCGGGCCCGTGTCAAGGACAATGAACTGATCGCAGTCCGCTGGTTGCTCCATCGGCACACACGCGATGAATGCCGTGCCCGCGCCGCGCGCCTTCGCAAGACGGATGGCACCAAGCGGATAGGGAGTGGTGCCGCCCGCGGCGATCCCCACCACCGTGTCAAGCGGACCAACGGCGAGTTGCTCTAACTCCGCGCGCGCACCGTCCCATTCATCTTCACGCCCCTCGCTGGAGCGACGAAGCGCAGTGTCGCCACCAGCAATGATGCCGACCACTTGTCCCGGGTCTGACATAAATGTCGGAGGACATTCGCTCGCATCGAGCACGCCAAGACGCCCGCTGGTGCCAGCGCCGAAGTAAATGAGTCGGCCACCTTCGCGGAACTTGGGAACCATCGCTTCCACGAGCGCACCGATTGCAGGAGCCGCTGCCGCAACTGCCTCAATGACAGCGCGGTGGTCTTCAACCATCAACGATGCAATGCCGGCGGCGTCGAGCGTGTCCAAGTGCGCGGACGCCGGGTTGCGGTGCTCAGTGCGGACATGGCTACGGTCGGGAGGAAGGGGCATGGCGGGTGCAGTTGCAGGTGCAGGGGCGGGAGTCACCCCGGTTTCATCGGCTTCGCAGCATGACCCGCATCAGGCTGAGTGGCAGCGGCAGCTGGTCCGCTACCCGCTGCTGCTGCACCGAGCGGCGCCTGACTCCACATGCCGAAATTGCGCAAAATGAAACTCCATTTGGCGCTTTCATAAGTTGGACTGCCAATGCCGTGGTCGGAATTCGGGAACAGCAGCATTTCAAAGGGAATCGCTGACGCCTCCCAGACCTGCGCGATGGCAAAGGTGTTGGAGGGATGCACATTGTCGTCGACCATTCCATGCAGCAGAAGCACCCTGCCCTTGAGACCCGCTGCCAACTTCACCGCACTGCCCGCGTCGTACCCCTCTTGGTTCTCCTGCGGAGTACGCATGGCGCGCTCCGTGTAGATGGTGTCGTACTGGCGCCAGTCAGTGGGCGGCGCGCCAGCAACTGCTACTTGAAAGAGTTGTGGGTAACGAAGCACGGCCATCAATGACATGTATCCGCCGTAACTATGTCCCATGATTGCCACGCGTTTGGAATCAACATAGGGGCGCTTGCTGAGCTCTTTTACCAGTTGCGCTTGATCATCAACATCCGCGCCGCCAAGCTTCATGTACGTGGCATCTTCAAATGCCTTGCCACGTCCTGGAGTTCCGCGATTGTCCAACTTGGCAATCAACACGCCGAATTCTGCCTGCGATTCGTAACTTCCAAAGCGCGGTGAGACGGTTGCGATCAGCGGACCACCGTACGCATCAACCACCAACGGATAGCTGCGCGATGGATCAAAGTCCGTTGGCTTGTAGAGAATTCCATAGAGCTCAGTCTTTCCATCTGCCGCAGTGATACGGAGGAACTCGGGCGTGGGCATTCCCTTCTTGCCGTAGGGATCAGCCGCCGGCTTGGTGAGTTGCGCCACCTGCTTGCCGTCCATGGTGTAGAGCGATGCAGATGGCGGCACATCAACAAACTGTTTCGTTGCTACAAAATGCGCATTGTCAGGCGCCACCAGAAACGATGAGTAGTGCAGATCTTCCGTAGTGAGTCGCTCGTGCCGCGATCCATCAAGTTGAACGCGGTGTAACTGCGAGTTGATACCGGTCTTGCTCGAACGCGCGGAGTAGTACATCCATCCGGATGCCTCATCGACGCTCACAATTGATTCGCTTACCCACGGATCGTCAGTGAGACGGAGGAGCTTGCCCTTATTGAGATCCCACAGTTCCCAGTTAGAAAATCCATTTGATTCCGATTCCCAAATGAAGCGCGAACCATCAGAAAGAAACTGCAATGTGGGTGAATTCTTCTGCCAGGTGGCCTGCTTCTCCGTGATCAGCATGCGCGATGTTCCAGTGGCAGGGTCCGTCGCCATCAGTTCCAACGTGTCCTGCCGACGGTTGCATCGAAACCACAAGAGTGCGTCACCCTTGGGAGTCCACTCTGGTCCGTACACATATTGTTCACGATCAGCGCCAACATCAATCGGCGTGCGTTTCCCCGTTGCAAGGTCGTAGATCTCTAACTTCGCGATCGGGTTCTGATCGCCCGGCTTCGGATATCCAGATGCGAGTGCGCGAGTGCGCGTGGTGGTCAACCCGCCGAGAAGCACGTAATCCTTTACTGGCGACTCATCGAAATCGTAATAGGCAATGAGCTTTGAGTTGGGCGACCACCACATGGCGGAGTTCTGATCAAGCTCTTCGCCGTAAACCCAATCTGCGCTGCCGAACCAATGCTTGTCGGTGCCGTTCGCCGTAGCGTGAATCGCCGCACGATTGGCGGGCGCGCCCTCAGGCTCAAGAACGACATTGAAATCTTGAAACACCGCGTTCCATGCACCATCGGGGCTTGGAACGTGCGTTGCCTGCTTCGCTCGACCGCCCTTTGGCGCGCGGTACGTTTGCGTTCGTGAAACAGCTGCCGGCGGCTCAGTGCCCTCTGCCACCGTCGACTTTGCATCACCGGAGATCGCAACGGATTTCCACTTGCCGGCGTATTGAAACCACACTCGCCCACCGGGAATGTCCCAGCGCACATCGGAGACGCGGCCCGCGGTACCGCCGGGACTCTCGATCGCACCAACGCGCTGCGCTCCAGGCAGGCTTGTAAATCGAACCCATTGCGCGGCGGCGGTCTCTGTACACATCGCGGGTACGAAGCAAAGGATCGCCGTCAGCGCGGCCGAATTCAGCACGCGGTGGAATATGCAGTTTGTCATGGTGTTCTCCAGTTTCAGCTGCGCGCGTCGAACGCGGTCATGGCGCGGAATGCTCGATAGCGATCATCAATTTGCCCCGCGTTGAGGCGCGAGAGGCGATCGAGTCCAAATGATTCGATGGTGAAACTTGCAAGCACCGTGCCCCACGCCATGGCGTGGCGGAGCGTTTCGAAATCATGCTTGCCAGCGCGTGCGATGTGCGCCATGAAACCACCAGCGAAGGTGTCGCCCGCGCCGGTCGGATCAATCACCTGCGAAAGATCAGCAGGAAATGCAGGGATACTTGCCACGCCGTCGCGATGCACCAGGATTGCTCCGTGTTCGCCCTTCTTGACCACCACGAAATGGCGCGGGCCGTTCTTGAGCACTTCGCGACCAGCACTGACCACGTTGCGGCAATCCGTGAGCTGCATCGCCTCTTCGTCGTTCATGATCACGCCGTCGACTTCGCCCAGAAGATTCATAAGTTCCGGGCGCGCAATATTGATCCAGAGATCCATGGTGTCGCAGACGGCGAGCGGCTTGTTCGGGAAGCGACGCAGCAAATCAAGTTGCACCAATGGATGCGTGTTCGCCAAGAACAACACCTTGCTATCGAGGTACGACGCGGGCACTGCGGGCGGTGCTTCTTCCAACACACCAAGACGCGTGAAGAGCGTCTCGCGCCGATTCATGTTGTCGAAGTATCGACCGCCCCATGCAAAGGTCTGACTGCCAGGGCGTCGCTCAAGTCCTTCCAAGCACACGTTTGGAAATGCGCGGAATTGCTTCTCATGCGCTTCGGGCCAATCACCGCCAACCGCGCCAACGACGCGTACTGACGTCAGTTGGCTTGCAGCTGCTGCGAAGTACGCGCAGCTTCCGCCGAGGACTCCAATGGCCTCGCCTGTGGGTGCGTGCAGCGTGTCAATTCCGATAGTTCCGGTGACGAGAAGGGACATTCTCGCAAGTGTACGCAGGTCAATCGTCGGCTTCAGCGGGCTTTGTCCAACCGAGACCGATGGGGATACCGATCAGCGTGCCGGCGGCAATATCCAGGGGCATAGCCATCGACCAACCGGGGAGCCCGCGCTGCACCACCACCTGATCGAGCGGCGCCTTCAGGGTGTAGGCCGTGAAGAGTTGCGCTAGACCAATTGCAAATACTGGGGCGGCCATGAGGAGAATCGGCTGGGAGTCTCCAACAAGCCGCCGTCCAATGAACGCGGTGGCAACCCCGCCGAGCACGGCTGCACCGATTGCCTGACCCTTGAGTTCGGTGCGCGCAACGAGCCACACAATGAGCAACGCAATGCCTGCTGCCGCCATACCACGCGCCGCATCCGAATTAAAGATTTCGTTGAAGAACGCCCCGCCCTTCTTGCGTGCGGGCAGGTCGAGAAGCGGACCGGAGACACGGAAGATGATCGCCGACATCAGGAGCACCGCACCCGACCACGCGATGGTCTCGAAGGCGATCGGCAGGAGCGTGTCGCCGTCAAATGCGGCATCAAGAATGGTTCCTGATCGACCGGAAATCACTGCGAGCCCGCAACCGAGTACGAAGATACCCACGGCGGCATTGATCAATCGTCCAACAACGCAGGCAACCGCGCAGCATGCGGCGGCACCGAGCGCCAAGGCGAGAGCGGCGCTCACCGGATGAACCGCATCGGTGGAGGTGGGACCAGCCACCCCGCGGGAACTTTCAAGAAACGGCAGAACTGGCAGCATCAGGAGAATGCACCCTGCAATGCCAAGAAATAGGACCGAGTAGCGCGCGAACGGGTTCTGCATGGCGACAGTCGTACCCGCCCCGCGCGGCGGATGCAAGCCCTGCGTATCTTTGCGCCTGATGCCAAGCGCTTCCCCCGACCGTCCCAACTCCAAGGATGCCGTGCTCCTTGATGGTTCGCCCCTCACGATCAAGCAGGTTGCCGCAGTAGCCCGCAATCGCCAGCCGGTTCGAATCAGCCCGGATGCGCGCGCCTCCATGGCCGGCGCACGCGCAGCACTCGAGCGGCGGATGGCTGAAGGCCAGGCGTTGTACGGAATCAACACCGGGTTCGGTTCGCTTTCGCGCGTTCGCGTGGCGGATAAGGATCTTGATGAACTGCAAGCAAATCTAGTGCGCAGTCATGCAGCTGGGGTCGGCGATGCCGCGGACGAAGAAGTGGTGCGCGGCATGATGCTGATCTTGGCAGCAAGCCTGTGCCGAGCGCGCAGCGCGGTGCGACCGGAGTTGGTGGAACTCATGGTGAGCATGTTGAATGCGGGCGTCCATCCAGTAGTGCCAACCCGTGGTCCAGTGGGCGCGTCGGGCGATCTTGCGCCGCTCTCACATTTAGCGCTGGTGTTTCTTGGCGAGGGCGAGGCCGTGCTCGGTGGACAGCGAATGTCTGGTCGCGATGCGCTCGGTGCGGTGAATCTTCGACCCGTTCCACTTGCTGCAAAGGAAGGGTTGGCGCTCATCAACGGCACGCACTACATGTGCGCGATCGGCGCGCTTGCGATGCATGACATGGAAGCGCTCTTGCAATCGGCAATGCGTGCCACTGCGCTTTCCATTGACGCGTGTCGCGCCACCGACGCGTTCCTTGATCCGCGGATTCATGCCGCGCGCAATCAGCCGGGGCAGCAGGCCGTTGCGGCTGCGGTGCTCGATCAGCTGCAAGGCAGCACAATTCTGCCTGCGCACGCTGAAGATGATCCGCGCGTTCAGGATCCATATTCGTTCCGCTGCAGCCCGCAAGTATTGGGCGCGGCGCTCGATTCCATGCTGTGGTCGCGCGGCGTGATCGAGCGCGAACTCGGCGGAGTCACCGACAATCCGTTGGTGTTTGCAAGCACAACCGAGGCGGGTCGCGCGGACATTCTCTCGGGCGGGAACTTTCACGGCATGCCGTTGGCGCTCGCGCTTGATGCTGCGAAGTTGGCGCTGGTGACAGTTGCCGGAATTTCTGAACGTCGAACATTCTGGATCTTGGCGGCGAACGATCCGCAGAATCCAGTTCGTCCATACTTGAGTAGCAACCCCGGCGTCAATAGCGGTTACATGATTGCGCAGTACACCGCCGCGGCGTGCTGCAATGAACTGCAAGTACTTGCACACCCAGCCAGCGCACACAATGTGGTGACGAGTGCGGGCATCGAGGACTACAACTCAATGGGCGCCACCAGCGCCAATCACCTGCGCGCGGCGGTGCGGCTGGCAACTGATGTGATCGCCATTGAACTGCTCGTGATGTGCGAAGGATTGGAGTATCAGCGACCGTTGCGATCGGGCGCAGGCGTTGAAGCGTTGCACGCCGAAGTGCGTCGTCATGTGCCGCGGCTCGAAGGCGATCGCTCGCCCGCGCCGGATATCGTTGCGGTGGCGCAACTTGTCAAGGCACGGGCGTTCGTTGAGGCATGAAATTGTCAATGCGGCGCGGGATGCGCTGCCAGAACTTTGGATTTCACGCCTACAATCGAAGCGCAATGACCACCGTCGCCCCTCGAGTCGTTCGCGCGCCGCGCGGAAACCAGCGCACCTGCAAGACCTGGGCCGCAGAGGCGGCCATGCGCATGCTCATGAACAATTTGGATCCGGAAGTGGCCGAACGTCCACAGGATCTGGTGGTGTACGGTGGCCGCGGGCAAGCCGCGCGCAACTGGGAGTGCTTTGATGCCATCATCGCCAGCCTGAAGAAGCTTGAGGCCGACGAGACGTTGTTGGTTCAGAGCGGCAAGCCGGTCGGTGTTGTTCGCACTCACCCGGACGCGCCGCGCGTGATGATCGCTAATTCAAATCTGGTGCCGCACTGGGCAACACAAGAACACTTCGACGAATTGTGCGCGCGCGGGCTGATGATGTTTGGACAGATGACTGCGGGAAGTTGGATCTACATTGGAACGCAGGGAATTCTGCAAGGCACCTATGAGACATTCGCCGAATGCGCGCGCCAGCACTTTGGCGGAACACTCAAGGGGACGCTGAATGTGACTGCTGGATGCGGCGGCATGGGCGGCGCGCAGCCATTGGCCATCACCATGAATGACGGCACTGCGCTGATTGCAGATACATGCATTGAGCGCCTTGAAAAGCGCAAGCATGATCGATATCTCGACGAGGTGTATGACGATATTGATACGGCGATTGATCGTGCGGTGGAACTTCGCAATCGCGGCGAGGGCATCTCGGTTGGCGTTGTTGCAAATGCCATCGACTTGCTGCAGCGGCTAGCGGAACGTGGAATTGTGCCTGAGACGCTTACCGATCAGACGAGTGCGCATGATCCGCTTGAGGGCTATTACCCGCCGGGAATGACGCGCGAGTCAGCTGATCTGCTGCGCGCCGCGGACCCCGCGAAGTACCAAGAACTTTCGATGGCCGGCATGGAAACGCACGTGCGATTGATGGTGCAATTCATGCGCGCGGGCTCAAAGGTGTTTGACTACGGGAACAACATTCGCCAGCGCGCGTTTGATCATGGATACACGGACGCGTTCGCGTTCCCGGGATTCGTGCCTGAGTACATTCGTCCGCAATTCTGCACTGGCCGCGGACCATTCCGATGGGTGGTGCTCTCTGGGGACCCGGAAGATATTCGCGTCACGGACGAGGCTGTGCTTGAGTTGTTTCCGAAGGACGAGGGACTGCATCGCTGGATCCGCATGGCTCAGAAGCGCGTTGCGTTCCAAGGATTGCCGGCGCGCATCTGCTGGCTTGGACTTGGGGAACGCCACCGCGCGGGCTTGAAGTTCAACGAATTAGTTGCGAGCGGCAAGGTGAAGGCGCCGATTGTGATCGGTCGCGATCACCTTGATTGCGGAAGCGTTGCGAGCCCGAACCGCGAGACGGAAGCGATGAAGGACGGCACAGACGCGGTCAGCGATTGGGCGATCCTGAACTTTGCGGTGAACATTGCCAGCGGCGCAAGTTGGACGAGTTTCCACCACGGCGGCGGCGTTGGCATCGGATTCAGCCAGCATGCGGGACAGGTGATCGTTGCGGACGGAACGCCGGAAGCTGCGCGCCGTCTCGAGCGCGTACTCACCAATGACCCGATGATGGGCGTGTTCCGACATGCCGATGCGGGCTACGAACTTGCGCAGGATTGCGCGGCGCGGCTAGGCGTGCAGATTCCGATGGGATGAAATTGCTGACACCTTATCCAAGGACGGATTTAGCGACGGATTTATGTGGTGGCGCGGCGGAGACGGTCGACCACGGCGCGCCATAGGCCGTCAGATGACGGCGGCATCTCAATCAGAATGCGCGCGCAACCAAGCGTGTCCGCGGATCGGAGAGCGTCGTACAGGGTGCTCCCGTAGAGACGCGCGTCGCGGGGCATGGTGATGCCCGTGTGTGGACTCGGCACGTGCGATGGATCGAAACACAACACAGCGCAGGGGCGCGGCTCAAGCGCGAGCGCCGCACGGATGCCGTTGATCTGAACCAATGCTGCAGGCGTGCGCGGCGCATAGTGACGCGGCGCAGTACCCGGACTCGCACCCTGCTCAGTCAACTCGGGCGCGTCGACATCACCCAAAATCTGTCGCAGCGATTCAAGCGTCACCGTGCCGGGGCGCAAGAGCGTTGGTCGGGGCGTGGTTAAATCAAGAACCGTGCTCTCAAGACCAAATTCGCTGCGCCCGCCGTTCAGAATCATGAGGTCGGGCTCGGTTGCAAAGTCCTCCGCGACATGACTCGCAAGCGTTGGGCTGACGTGCCCCGATCGATTTGCACTCGGTGCACTGATCGATTCGCCGCCAAGCTCCTGAAGCAATCGCCGCGCCACTGGATGACTTGGTGACCGAACTGCAACAGTGCTGCGGCCGCCACACGCCTCGACAGGAACACTCGAACGACGCGGCAATACCAGAGTCAATGGCCCCGGCCATAGCCGAGATGTCAGCTCATCGCAGCGCGGATCCCAACCTTCAACAACCTGCTTCGCACCGCGCGCGTCCAGTACATGCGCAATGAGTGGGTTGTTCGTCGGTCGCCATTTCATGCGATAGACCTCTGCAATCCCGCGCGGGTCAAGGGTCAGTGCGCCCAGTCCGTAGACCGTCTCTGTTGGAAACGCAACTGCTCGCCCGGCACGCATGGCCTCGGCGGCGCGCTGGATGGAAAGATCGGTTGGTTCAAGAATGATCGGCATGAAGTTCTCTGAGCAATCGCGCTGGTCAATTGGAAGGAACAACATCCACAAGTGATAGTTCGATGCGATTGCGCTCAAGGGCCGTTCCCATGACCGCGTATAGATTTGCGATCGCCACGTTGTAATCGGCAAGTGCGGTCGCTTCGGAGATCTGCGTTGCCGACAATCCATCCTGACGGAAGAATTTCAGCGCTAGAAACTCCGGCGTCAGCTGAGCAATGTTCTCTTCGTCCAAAGCAAGGGCGCGCATGTTCTCTGCTGCCGCCAATCGCTGCGCGCGGGTTTGTGCAATCAATCGATATGCAGCAAACGCGTCTTGCAAAGCATTGCGCACATCAAGTACCGCCGACTGCACGGCCGTCTTGTAGATGATCACAGAGCGCGAACGCGCCAACCGCGCCTGGCGATATTCAGCTTCCGCTGCTCGATTTCCGATGGGTTGGCGGAATGTTGCGCCCACGGCCCACTCCAGCCAATCGTTGTCGCCAAGCTGCTGCCAGGAGTCCCCGAATCCGCTCGTAAGCCCGTACAGCGCCCCGCTCGTTTCAAGATCCAGTTGCGGCAGTCGACCGTTGTCAGCAACATCAATACCAATGGACGCATCATCGATAGAGAGAAGCGCCATCGCTACTCCAGGATTCTGCGCAAGCGTGGTGGTCATTGCGTCGGCAACGCTGCAACGGATCGGCTGGTCGACAGGCACATCAACCACCACAATGGTTTCGCTGCCACCGACAGGCAAGCGCGGATCATTCATGGCGCGCTTCAACTCATTCACTGCGCGCTGCAGATCACGCTCGGCGCGAATCACCGATGCCCGACGATCCTCAACCTTGGACACCGCATCGGCGTACTGAGCGAGCGATGTGTCGTACTCGCGCCGACGCTCAAGAAGTGCGCGAACATCCTCGCCAACGGAAAGCAGCCAGCGCGCACTCACCAACCGAGCGCGCGCCACATAGACCTGCCAGTAGAGCGCCTCGGTTCGCGCAACCGTATCTAACAGCGAGCGACGTAAACCCTGCAGCGCGCGGCGATCTTGATTACGGGAGATCCGCAAACTGGCAAGGTTGACATCAGTGCCAAAGTTACGGAGAAGCGGCTGGCTCAGCGTTAAATTCACCGAGTTCAGGTACGAGGGGTTGGGCGAAATGCTGTCGCTATTGGTTGGCTCGCCAAACTCCTGACGCTGCATCTTTGTGGACACTGCAAGGTTGCCGCCGGTGGCAAAGCGCTGCTCAAACCCAGATTCGAGCGTTGCGATCCGCTTATCTGCCGCCGGGTTCAGCAGGAACCCCGAGCCCCCGCCGCCAAGGTCAACCGTCGGCTGGGGGATGTTGGAACGCTGGTAGCCGCCCTTGGCGAACAGGACGGTATCGAAGACCGCCTCGGCCTTAATGATCTCCGCCTGACTCATTGCTTCCTCGAGGCGCGCCTGCTGGACGCCGAGGTTGTTCTGGACGCATGAGGACACCGCCTGCTGCAAGGTCAGGATCACCTCTCGCGGCGCCTTGCCGTCAAGATCCGGGCCGACGTTCAGACCGACGCCCGCGTTTGCAGCCTGCGGACCCATGGCATCGAGTTGTGAACGGTGACCCTTCAGACTCTCAAATACAGAACTGGTCTCGGCGGCTGCCTGGAAACCAGAGCCCGGAGTCAGGGCCGACCCAGACTCACGAGCGATCGTGGCATCGAGGCTTCGCTGCAGTTCGGCATCGGCATCTTGACGGAGGGCATTCTTGCACCCAGTGGCAAACGGCAACCCGAGCACGGATCCCCCCAAAGCGATCGCCACCATCACCGCCCGCAAAGGCGGGGCAACAATGAATGTGAAAATCGTGCGTGTGTGAGGCGAATGCATCTAGCGAAGTGTAGTACGCATCGGTATCCTGTTTGCATGCTGCAAGGATGCACACCCGCACGGATGCGGGGCGCCGCTGGCACGATGCTAGCTTCGGCGACCCTGCTTACCCTCTCGCCTTCGCTTTTCGCCGCCCCGCAGTCCGGGACGACGGCAGTGACCACTGTGCCGGATGGCACCGCCTATTGGGCGGTCGTCACCGGAACAGCAGTCAATGTCCGTTCTGGACCAAGCGCGCAAAGCGCCTATGCCTTCGGGAAACTGAAGCAAGGAGACCTCGTCCGAGTCCTCAAGGAGGAATACGGATGGGTACGCGTACAGACTGAAGGCAATGCCTTTGGTGATGTATTCGCGTTTGTCCCCGCTGATCGGCGCGTCACGCTTTCGGCCGACGGAACGACCGCCACGGTGAGTGCACGCACGGAAGTGCGCGCGCCCAATCTGGAGGCTGGAAGTTCGCCGGACAAGAGTTGGAAGCAAATCGGTAGCGCGGAAGCGGGCACCACGCTCAGTGTCCTCGGCACTGCTGCTGGCGAGAAAGAGTCCGTCTACAAAGTCAAGGTGCCTGCCACCTCGGAAGCGTGGATCAACATGCAGTTCATTCGCAAGGCGAATGCTGCTGAATCGGCAAGTGCAATCACCACTGTTACTGCTCCCGCAGTGACGACCCCAGTTGCAAGCGCCGCAACCACAGAACCAACGACTACGACCGTGAATTCCGGCGTGGCAGTTCCAGTGAATGCCCCTGACGCCGGCGCACCAGCACCGACGCCAATCGCTGCAGATTTCGGCAGTTCCCCAGTCATTCCGCCGCTTCTTGGCCAAACGCCAGTGAACGCATCGGTGCAGACTCCCGGCGCTGAAACCGTCACCGTGGAAACCGTCACGACCACCACGCGCACTACCAAGCCAAAGTTTGTGTCGCGTCGCGGCACGCTTGATGATCTTGAGGCTCAATTCAAGGCAGTGCGTAGTCAGCCCGAGGCGAGTGCTGAGTTTGCAGCACTGCTTTCTAAGTACGAAGAGCTTGCCACTGCACATGATGCAGTAAGCGGAGTTCAGGGCGTTGCAGGAGCGCGCGCGAAGCAGCTCTCGCTTCTCATTGAAACCCAGAAGGGCTCGCAGGAAATTCGCCGGATCGATGCCAAGCGCAATACCAACAAGCAGGACATTGCCGACCTGGTCCTCAATATCCAGCGCCGCTCTGACTTCACTGCGATTGGCGTTCTGAACGCCAGTGCTGTGTATGACGGCGAGCGCCTGCCAGAGATGTATCGCGTCTGCGATCCAATCACTGGCGCAACGATTGCGTATGTCGAGCCGAATGCTGACATCGCAATGGCACCAATGATCGGAACACTTGTTGGCGTGAAGGGCGGCAAGCAGTACGACCCCGCACTGCGTCTCACCGTGATCACTCCGCTCTCCATCGATCTGCTCACGCAGCGCGATACTCCGCAAGTGACAAAGACCGAATCGACGCGACCGATTGCAGATGCTGGCAAGTTCGTTCCAGCAACTGTTGCTCCGGCAGCACCGACATCAAGCCCGGTCACTGCCCCAGAGCCGACCCCGTGCCCCGAGGGATTTGCCCCCGCGCCCGGCGCCACGCCCTGAATAGCAGCGTATTTCTCACTTTCTTAAGCAGCATGCCGACGGCCCGCCCCGAACTTTCATTCGAGCGGGCCGTCGGTGCATTTACTTCGTATACTCTTCGCTCCCCCCGGGGCGCTAGCTCAATTGGAAGAGCGCCGCCTTTGCAAGGCGGAGGTTACCGGTTCGAGACCGGTGCGCTCCATTTACCCGGCCGGCCGCGCGCGAAACGCCGCAGCCATCGACACTGCCGCCGCCTCCACACGGAGGATGGCAGGGCCAAGGTCCACGCGGACCGCGCCCGCAGCGCATGCCGCTTCTATCTCCGCTCCGCTGAAACCACCCTCGGGTCCGATGGCAATCGCCACGCGCTCCGCGGTGCATGTTGCAGTGGACACCCCGCCCTGATCTGCAATGAGAACCGTTCGCCCGCTTGAGGCTGCGAGACGTGCAAAGTTTGCGACGGTCATGGCGGGAGCGATCGATGGCAGCCATGCACCCCGGCTCTGCTTGCACGCTTCCAGCAAGATCCGCTCCGCGCGCGTGCGATTGATCGCAGCCGCATCGATCACGCCGTGCTCGGTGTTAAGCGGCACAATGCCAGTGACGCCAAGTTGTCCAAGCATGTCGAGCATGGTGGAGAATCGATCACCCTTTGGCGGGGCGACGCCGACAAGGACGTCCGTGCCCGTGCGAGAAACGCGCTCGACTCGATCAACACGCACAAGTACCCCGCCATCGCTGTTGCGATCTCCAGTGAGAACCGCGTGCGCGATACCACCCATGCCGTCAAAGATCGTCACGGCATCGCCAGCACTCAGGCGGCGAACGCCAACAGCGTGCTTCGCTTCGTCGCGGTCAAGTGCAAGAATCATGCCTGCAGACGGAAGTTGCGGCGCATGGAACCACGGTGAGCTCATAGTGAAACCTCGTGAGTGAGATAGACATCAAACCGGGCGGTCTTTCCTTCAAAGCGAACGTCTGGAGCAGGCGCGTCCGCAATATCTGGCGCGTCGTCAGCGCGCTTCACACACACGCGCATGCGTGCCGCGCGGCGAGCGGCCGCAAGGAGGTGCGCAGCATCAAGATCATCACCGACAGCGGCGCGGAGCAGCCGAACGTCCTTACGGGAAAGCGCGCTTGCCTTTACTTTCGGTGGGAACATCGGGTCAACGAGCACGGCATCAAATGTGCGCTCGCCTAAATACGCGGCGGCATCGCCTTCCACAAAGTGCAGACGCGCAAGCGTTGTTGGGTCGACGCGCGGATCGCACGCGGCGCGCGCAAGACCGTCGCGTACAAGCCGCGCGACCATCGGTGAACGCTCGAAGGCCGTGACATCAAATCCGGCAAGGGTCAAGAGCCACGCATCGCCAAGGAGTCCGGCGGTGGCGTCGGCAACGCTTCGAACGCGTTCGCCCATGCAGCGGATGAGTGGCAGTCGACGGAATCCCTTGGCGGCAACCGCACCAAGATCAACGCGCGCGCCAGTGCCAGGACGATCCGCCGGCCCACGCAATTCCAGAACGCCGAGGTGCTCCTCGACGACCAATTCACGCGGATCAACTGGCGGTTCCCATCGCATGGGCGTGTTCTACCGCGCCGGGAGGGATCAGCGCGCCCGTAGACTGCGCCCATGCAGCAGCGCGCTCCCGTCTTCGGCAATGTCCTCGAGATGATCGGCAATACGCCGATGCTCGAACTCAAGCACCTCGATACTGGCCCATGTCGCCTCTTCGTGAAGATGGAGTCACTGAATCCGGGCAATTCAATCAAGGACCGGATCGCTGTCTCGATGATTGAGGCGGCCGAGAAGGACGGACGGCTGAAGCCCGGCGGGCACATTGTGGAAGCCACCGCCGGCAACACCGGACTGGCGCTCGCATTGGTCGCCGCGCAGAAGGGTTACACCCTCAGCGTGGTGGTACCGGACAAGATGAGCGACGAGAAGATCAGCCACTTGCGCGCCATGGGTGCGGAAGTGGTGATGACGCGAAGCGATGTCGCCAAGGGTCACCCCGAGTACTACCAAGACGTTGCGGCGCGGTTAGCAGCATCGCGGCCAGGCGCCTTCTATATCAACCAATTTTCGAACGACGCCAACGCTGCCGCACATCTGAACTCCACCGGTCCGGAGATCTGGGAGCAGCTGGATGGCAAGGTTGATGCAGTGGTGGTTGGTGTCGGTTCGGGCGGAACGCTCAGCGGCGTTGGTCATTACCTGCGCAGCAAGAACCCCAACATTCAGATGATCCTGGCGGACCCAGTTGGTTCAATTTTGACCCCGCTTGTGAATGAAGGCAAGCACGTGGAGCCTGG
>CANJHD010000049.1 GCA_947474065.1 Planctomycetaceae bacterium | reverse complement strand
TCGTTGACCAGCTCTCTGCCGCGCACCGGGATGCTTTGCTCGCGCTCGATCCAACGATTCCCTCGGAGGAACTCGCCACCCTGCGCTTGAAGAGTATTGGGCGCATTTGGCGACGGACTGGCAGGGATCCCGACTCGCCGGCGAAGGCCATAGAGCAACTGATGGGGAAGACCACCAACCCCGAGACACGCAAGGCGATAGAGGCTGTACGCAGCGCGTGGATGGCTCGCTGGTGGAACGTTTCCATGCGAATGACCACCGCCGAATCTGGCATGCGATCGGGAATGCTGGCGTTCATCGGTGCTGCTACCAAAGATCCAACCACGCAAAAAGCAGAGTCTGAATTCAACGACATCGCTGCGGAACGCCGCGGTATTGATCGCGATGCATGGAAGGCACTTGCCGGCATTGATCCTTCGCGAAGTGCGTTCTATGAAGAGCAAGCGAACGATGCCGCCAACAAGACTGGCAATCGATTCGCTACTCGCTCGCTCCCAACGGATGGCGAGCAGCCAAGCGCAGTGCATGAAGTAGGTATGGTCAGTGCAATATCCATTGGCGGGTCAACCGATGACGTCGCTGTCGATTTCAGCGCAATTGCGGGCATTGCAGAGGGCGCTACCACAGCGGCCATCAGTATTAGTACGAGTGCTGACATCGGCGATGGAAATTCCATGGTGTTCTCAATAGACGACGGTGGCGCAATGGGTTTCGGGGACGATTTCGGGGACGGCATGGGCGGTGGAATCGAATTCAGTCAGGCCGCGTTTGATAGTGATTCTTTGGCAGGGGCTGGCCTGTCGCTCGCACAGCCGGCATCGACAGAGCGCGTGCGTGCACTCGCTGAAACGCTCGGAGTTTTGCCTGATCATGCTGCACTCACGCAGATGATCGATGATTATCAAGCAAAGTGCCATGCGCTGAAGAACTTGTATTTCAGTCGCCTCAGGGCTGCTGTTCCTGGCGTGGCGATGGCTGTTGAGCCTTCGATGCAAGAAGCGCCCGTCGACCAAATTCGCACAGGCATTGGGATCGTCGATGCACATATCGCGCTACTCGCGATCGAAGACGATGCGATGCTCGATGGAATCGCTGCGCTCAGCGGCGCGGACGAAGCACTGACACAGGCCGTTCGAGCGGAGCGCGCCAGAGAACGAATTCAGAGCCTCCATTATCCATCAATGCCTGGGATGGACTGGCCCGCTGCACCGTTCGTCACTCTCGACCTCGCTGGCTGCGTGCGCACGGCGGGACTCGTAGACGCGAATCGTTTGGCTGCCATGCAGGCATGGATGGCGTGGTCCGGCTCGGCACTCGCAATTCAGGAGCAACTGCGCGCAGAGGCGCGGTCGACAGCTGCGGAGGAAATTGAGGTGATGCGCACGCAGTGGCGCAGGCCGCAACAGGCGGTCGCGAGCAGCGTCACTGGCACCGAGGCTCTTGCTGTCGGTATGAGTAGCGCAGACAAACGGGCTCAGGAGTTACAGGAAAAACGCGCTCGCCGATATCACGTGCAGAACGAGCAGGCGATTGCTGGTCGCGACGCGATAGACGCCGCGCTGCCATCCGATGCCCGCGCTACGTTTCACGATGCCTGGTTGCGAGCCGCTGCGCCGAAGGCATACCGCGATGGGCGCGATGCAATGACGACACTTGATACGGCGCGCGGGCTTCCGAGCGTGACAGACGCGCAACGGACGCAGATTGATGCGTTACGTGGCGAACAGGCGGCGTACCACCGCGAACTGTGTGAC
Source organism: Planctomycetaceae bacterium (assembly GCA_947474065.1). GTDB lineage: Bacteria > Planctomycetota > Phycisphaerae > Phycisphaerales > SM1A02 > UBA966. The sequence continues at coordinate 13,685 of CANJHD010000049.1, read as the reverse complement.
CGGCTTGCAGGCTTACTCATGGCAGAATCTGTCGGCCCGACAGCATCGACCGGAGGTTCGAAGAAGGCCAAGGAGCCGCGCACATCTATGGAGGACACGCGGTTCGAGCGATCCGAACTCAACGCGCGTTCACTCCGCAGGCTGAAGTCGATTCTGACGGACGAACAAGTGCGAGCGATACCAGCACTTGTAAAGACGGCTGCGAAGCAGGGTCAAGAAGGCGCGGTTGGAATCAACAGCGCTGGGCTCAGCCCCGCGCCCACTCCGGCGGCACCGGTCCAGAAGTAGCCGTGATACGGCTGTGAATGCCGCCGCGACCCTTCCACTCGGTGATCACCTGCATCCATGCTGGCTTCATGGCCACGGCCAGGTCGTCGCGCATGCGATTGGTGACAGCCTCGTAGAAGATCCCCTCGTTGCGGAAACTCTGGTGATAGAGCTTAAGGCTCTTGAGTTCCACGCACACCTTCGCTGGCTGGTAGCGCAGGATGATGCGCCCAAAGTCCGGGTGCCCAGTCTTTGGGCATGTTGACGTGAACTCCTCGTTCACATGCTCAATGATGAACGGCGTGTCGGATGGAGCTGGGAAACACTCAAGAAGCTTCGGGTCGGGCATGCGGGAAGCGTATGCGCTTCGGTGTGGCGTGTCATGCGCCCGTATCACGCAAACTGCACGCTAGGGGGCGTAGGTGCGCAGCAACTTCTCCACCTGCGGCTGCGCGGGCTCCACAGCCAGACTTTGCTCGAAAGCCCGTCGGGCCTCTTCGCGGGCGCCGCCATCAAGGCGGTCACTGAGAAGCCATGAATTGAGCGCGCAAACGCCAATTCCGTTCCATGCCTTGATACTGCGGTGATCTTGCTCGGCTGCGTGGCGATAGGCAACGATGGCGCGGTCATAGTCTGCGGCACGGAAAGCAAGCCACGCGGCGCGCTCACTCGCGGCTGCGGATGGCCAGCGGCGCGCGAATTCACTGCCAGCACTCGATGCTTCGGCGAATCGGCTTTCGGCGGTGTATGCCGCGATGAGTCCGTCCATGGTGCCCTCGGATACTTCGCCGAGCGTGACTGCTTCTTCATACGCAGCACTTGCTTCGGCGGCGCGCCCGGCAATCAAGTACGCGCGCGCTACGCGCGACCAAGCATCAGCATCTGCACCAGCGTCCGCCGCGAGCCGTTCAAGGAATGGGATCGCAGCGGAACGATTTCCGGAACGCTCAAGGGCGTCAGCGATGCCAGCGATCGCACGCATATCGGTTGGAGCGAGCACGAGCGCCTGTCGATAGCAGCGGACCGCATCGTCATTACGCTGCGCGGCTAAATGAGTGCGCGCAAGCCCAATGTGCGCGTCGACATTGCGTGGGTCTGCCTGAATGGCGGCCTCATAGGATCGCTGCGCCGCTCGGATATCACCCTGCTCCAAAGTAATGGAGCCGACCGCCACTTGAACGTCAACAAGTCGGGGATTCTCAGTGAGAAGAGCTCGAAACTCACCGAGCGCCTCTTGGTAATCGCCTCGATCAGCAACACTTTGGGCGCGCCGAAGCCGATCAGATTCCTCGGCAGTGGGGGCGACTGCGCCGACCCGCGCTGCGGTCAACTCTGCGTCTGACTTCGCCCATGGACGACAACCTCCAAGCATCGTGACTGAAACACACGCGAACATCGCCAGCGCCAACGCGCGCAGCCACGCCGCGTTGGCGCGGTCGGGGTCTCGCCCGCGAAGCTTGCCTTCCTTTGGAGTCTCCATGATCATTGGAACATGGCGAAATACCAGCATGTGCGCAAGAGTTGCAAAGCATGACTTGCCGCATGCGCCGCCACCAAGGTTCTCATGACGGTCGAGATGCGAACCAAGCGCGCCCTTGGAATCATTGGCATGAATGACACGCACATGAGCACGACCGACTACCGATTCAAATGACTGCCAGAAAGACTTGGCCTTTGCTGGCGTTGACATGTCGTGACCGTAGGCCGTTGCGTGGCACGTGTCGAAACAGAACGCAACGCGCTCGGGATTCTTTACCGCAGCGCGAATGCGAGCAAGGTGCTCGAGTGGACCACCAAGATTCGTTCCGCTACCGACGGTGTTCTCAATGCAAGTGACGGTGCTATACCCCTTGGTGGAACGGTGAATGGCGTCAAGTTCAGTGACAAGTCGGCGAATACCCGCTTCTTCATCGACCGCATTGCCAGCCGTGCCAAGATGCGCACCGGGGTGCATGACGCACGAGGGTATGCCGAGTTGCTCACAACGCTCCGTTTCTTGCAACTGCAGCGCGCTGCTCTTGGCTCGCATTTCCGCGTCAGGCGAGGCCAAGTTCACCAGATAGCTGTTGTGGCTTACCAGTCGGCGTTCTGGGTTCGTGTGCCAGCCAGCGTCATGCACGGCGGCGCGGAATGCCTTGATTTCCTCGTCAGCCAATGGCTTCCACTTCCATTGCCGTTGATTCTTTGTGAATACTTGCACGCAGTCAAGTTCTAGGCGCTGCGCTTCTTGCACGGCAAGGTGCATACCACCTGCGATGCTCAGATGACTGCCGACAAGCACTTAGTTGCGCCCTTTGGTCTGTTGACCAGCGAGTTGCGCCAACAGTGTTGCCGCCGCACGCGCTGCATGCACACGCAAATCCGGAACCGCCGTTGATTCCCAGAGGTCACCGCGGCGAAGGGCGCCTGCAATGACCACGCGTTGATGTGGCACACCGTTTGCGTTCATCAATCTGCAATCATCATCGGAACGAATGCCAAGACCGAGTTCATCAGTAGTGGCAATACCTGAGCGCTGCATGGCTCCCAAGAGCGGGTCTATCGTGTGCCGAATATCCATTGCTGGTCCGATGCAGTTGATGACCCGCGCAACGACATGCACGTGTGTAACACCATCAGAACCGCGCACTGAGGCGGCAACATTTCCACTCGCCGTTGAGTTCACCGCCAACAATTCGCCGCGCTCAATATGTAAGGTTCCTGCCTGACGCTGCGCAGTGATGTCTGCCAGCACTTGAACGGGCACGCGATGACGGTGGATTTCCCACAACGCGCGCGCTCGTCGGATGAATCGGCGGCGCTCTGAGGCAGTCCATGATTTCCAAATCGCAGGAATGTGCGGCCGAACTGCATCAATGACGCCCTGCCATCCAAGTCCGCCTGCCATGCGTTGCCGGGCCGCGGCCCGCAGCGCTGAAAGAACCTTCGCTGGACTTCCAGTGAATTGCTCTTTGGTCATTGAGAGTGGCGGTTCGCCATGATCGGCGTGCGGCAGCGGCAATCGGCCGTTGCGAGACAACATGCGAATGGTGCCTCGGTGCCCTGCGCGGCGCAATCCCTCAACAATGTCGATCGCAGTCAGTCCGCTTCCGAGCACCAGAATGTCTGCGTCCGGGTCGATGCCGTGAAGTGAACCGGACTCCCATGGATCAGAAATGAGCGCTACCGAAGGAACGTCGCGCTGAATGTGCGCCCACGGCGCCGGCGACGCTGGCACCCCTGGCGCAATGACTGCGCATTGAGCAACTATCGTTTGATGGTGCGCACCTTGGTGACTTGCATCACCACTCGTGACCACTGTGAGTTCGACCTGCGAATGTGCATCACGCACATCGATCACCGCTCCACGAACAAATGAAACGTGAGCTCCAGACCGCGCTACCTCATCCAACACGAAGTCCGTCAGATACACGCCGAACAAAGCACGCGGCGCAAATGAATCGGCGCGAAACTTCCCTGGCATACGGGCGTCAAGCCAACGATGGAAACTGCCCATGTCATCGGCGATTGGACCCATACGACCGGCCGGAACATTCAGGAGATGCTCTTGGTCGCAACCGCCGTATGCAACACCCGGTGCGCGCCGCGGATGACACTCAATGACGGCAAACTTGCCCGATGGAAGCGCACGGCAGAGATGCACCAACGCCACGAGTCCGCTGAAACCACCGCCAACGATCGCAACATCGACATGCGAAGGTGCTGTGTCATTCCACGGGAACTGCTGGCACGGTGATATTGCGTTCGATGTCATAAAGGAGTTATTGCAACTTGTCACACCATCCGCGAGCCAGCGGCACGCGCTGCCGCGACGATTCGGTCAGCGGTACGTACGGCGGCAAATCCATCCTCTGCATCAACGAGTGGTCGACGCCCGGCGCGGATCGCATCGATAAAGTCCTCTGCCTGCAAGCGCAGTGGCTCACCAGCATGAACATCAAGCGGTTCAACCTGCAGCAGATCGAGGAAATTCAGATGACTGAGATCAGCACCCTTCTTCAAGAGCTCACGGACTTCAGAGATCTTGTTGGCGTTTGGTCCCTTGCGAGCGACCGTTCCCTTGCGATCAACAAAGTCGGCACTGACATAGGTGTCGTCACTCATGATTCGAATCTTGCGCTCGGTCTTCATGGCAATTCGGCTCGCGGTGACATTCGCAACAGGCGTGTAACCATCCGCCATGCGCGGGAATTCCAGACGCGCATTACAAACGTCTTCCGCTTCACCGAGAACGCTTACCGCACTCGCGCGCACATCGACAGGCTCTGCTCCAAAGAGCATGAGCAATACGTCAATGTCATGGATCATCATGTCAAGCACAACACCGACGTCGACGCTACGAAATGTCATTGGACTCACGCGATCGACTTCCACGAAGCGCGGGGCAAGTCCAAGCTTGCGCACCGCCACCATCACTGGGTCATAGCGAACCACATGCCCAACCTGGAGCAGCGCACCACTGCGCGCGGCGGCATCGGCGATAGCTCGCGCCTCATCGGGAGTTGGCGCTAGTGGCTTCTCAATCAAACAGTGCACTCCGGCCGCCAGCAACTTCTCCGCGGCGGCGCGGTGATGAATCGTGGGCGTAGCGATCGTTACGACATCCACGCCCGCCGCGATCAGTGCTTCGACTTCGGAATACCCTTTGCCGCCGTACTTTTCAACAACTTGCTGGCAGCGATCCGCACTCGAATCAACTACGCCAACCAAGTCACATCCCTCCACCTGCGTCCACAGGCGTGCGTGATGATTCCCCATCTTGCCAACGCCTACAACGCCGCAGCGAAGAGTGGCAGTACTTGTCTGTGTCATAAATATTTCCTTTGCGCTGTGCGCTTGCGGTACATCAGGCGCTCACGAGCACGCGCTCGACGGCGTTGCGGAACATTCGAAGACCAAGCGGCTCAGTGGCGCGCTGGTGCATGGATAGACGCGTCCAGCGCGGATGTTGTGTCCACCGCGTGAAGCGCTCAGGGTGCGGCATCAAACCAAAGACCAAGCCGCTTGCGTCACAGATACCAGCGATGCGCCGCATGCTGCCATTGAAGTGATCTGCCTGGTGGTAACGGATAGCAATCTGCCCATTGGACTCAAGCGCATCAAGGAGCGCTTCGTCAGCCACCAAACGACCCTCACCGTGTGCGCTTGGAAGGATCCCGGTGACGTCGTCACATTCGAGACCCTGCGTCCACACACAGCGCGTTTCTGCGGGGATCTCTACGCGGGTCCACGCATCGCGGAATCGGCCAGTACTGTTTTGCGCCAGAGCAATGGACGGCTCCGCAGCGGTCGCCGGCCACGGCAGACCAACGGACGGTCCCGGCAACAAGCCCGCCTGTACGGCGATCTGAAAGCCATTACATGGGCAGATCATGGGAACGCCGCGCTCAATCGCGGCGGCGAGCGCGGGATACACACTGCGGCGCATGAGGGCCCCCATGATGCGGCCGGCAGCAATGTCATCACCAAAGCTGAATCCACCGGGGAGCCCAATCAATCGGTAATTGTCAATGATTGCGGGGTTTCGCACGAGTTCCGAAAGAAGAACCGACTCCGGCAATGCACCTGCGGCTGCGAACGACTGCGCCAACTCGAGGTCGCAGTTGATGCCTGCGGCGGTGATGACAAGGGCCTTTGGTCCGTGGATAGTCATGGTGTTCATCTCATCCGCCGGTCGGCGCGTTCCATGCGGCGCGGAGTGTGTCTATGGTCATGGACTCATGCGGAGTGCGTACGCCAACAACTTCGAACACCGCGAGCGCTGAAATAGTGCCTATGACTGCGTGCGCAATACCATGAAGATGCGCCTGTATCTGTCCAAGATGCGCGGGTTCAACTTCCAAGATGTAGCGGTGTGGATCTTCTGCGAAGGCGCTACATTCATCCGGAACTTCTGCATGCGCGGTAGAGTCAATCGGCACGCGTGAAAGATCAATGTGCGCGCCAAGACCGCCGGCGAAACACATTTCCGCAAGCGCCGGCAGCAGGCCACCCTCGCTTGGGTCATGCGCCGAACGCACCGCGCCGGCTGCAATGCACGACGCCACGGCGCGAGCAGTGCGTGCCCCGCGCACAGGATCAACAACGGGCAAACGATTGTCTGGATGCCCACACGCGCCCAACATCACGCGGTGGCTTCCGCCCATGCGCGCGCCGGTTGTTCCAACAAGAATGAGCAGATTTCCAGCTTCTTTAAGGTCCATCGAGCAAGCGCGCTCAGCATTGGGAACGATTCCAAATCCCGACACCAAGAGCGTTGGTGGAATCATGATGGTTCGTCCATCGTGCGTACGGAACTGATTCTTCAGGCTGTCCTTGCCACTGATGAACGGCGTTCGGTACGCCATTGCTCCGTCGTAGCACGCCTCCGCAGCACGAACGAGCGAACCCATGTTGCGTGGATCATCACAGGAAGGCCAACAGAAATTGTCCAAGACCGCAATGCGCGTTGGGTCCGCGCCAACACACACCATATTGCGCACACACTCATCAAGAGCAGCGAGCGTCATGGCGTATGGATCCGCGCTCCAACCAGTGGCGAGGCCGTTACTGATAGCGAGTGCACGGCTCGATCCGGATACTGGATGCACAACCGCGGCATCCGATGGACCACCGTTGCCGACACCGACGAGTGGCTTGATGACGCTGCCACCCTGTACCTCATGGTCATACTGCCGGATGATCCATTCCTTACTCGCGATGTTCGGATGGGAAAGCAGCGCGCATGTCGTATCTACCAATCGAGGCCCAACACCGCGACCGCTTCCGGGCGGAGGTGATTGCGACGCGCTCCATGCGGCGTCCCACACTGCCTCGCGGGTTGGCATCGGTACGCCCTCGTGCAAGAAATGGGTATCCAGTGCGCCCACCTCGGTGCCGTGCCAATACAGGCGAATCATGCCATCATTGGTGCCGAACTGCCCAAGATCGCACATTTCAACACCATGCGCGGAACACACTGCTCGCAGGCGTTCCAACTTGGCGGGCGGTACAGAAAGCACCATGCGCTCTTGGGCTTCGGAGATCCAGATTTCAGTGGGGCTCAGGCCGTCGTACTTCACCGGCGCGCATTCAAGATTGACTGTCGCGCCGACGTCCTTGCCCATCTCTCCAACGGCGCTTGAGAATCCGCCTGCGCCGCAGTCCGTGGTTCCGCTGTAGAGCGGACCATCCGGCTGGTCGCGCGCGGCGAGCATGGCGTCGAGCATCTTCTTCTCAGTGATCGCATTACCGATCTGTACGGCATGGCTAAATTCACTCGAGTGACCGTGCTCCACCTCCGCGCTTGAGAACGTAGCGCCGTGAATACCGTCGCGCCCGGTACGACCACCGATTGCCACAATGCGATCGCCGCGCAGCGTCACACCTTTGACCATCGTGCGCGGCATGACACCAATCACGCCGCAATACACCAACGGATTTCCAACATAGCGCTCGTCAAACCACACCGCGCCGTTCACCGTTGGAATGCCCATGCGATTGCCGTAATCGCGCACGCCAGCGACAACCTGGGTGAGAATTCGCCGCGGCGGCAGGCAACCCATCGGAACTTCCGTCCCATCGAGCGGTGCAACGCAGAAGACATCCGTAGCAGCAATCGGCTTCGCGCCGAGGCCAGTGCCCATGATGTCGCGAATGCAACCTCCAATGCCCGTGGCCGCGCCGCCGTATGGCTCAATGGCGCTCGGTCGATTGTGGGTCTCACACTTGAAACAGACCGCATGGTGATCATCAAAGGCGATGACACCTGAATTGTCTACGAATACTGAGAGGCACCAATCGATGCGATCGGGATTGTGCTCATCAATCAGCTCGAAAGTTCCTGCTGCCACAGTGCTCTTCAGCAGGTTCTTGATGGTGACTGCGCCATCGGCTTCACATGTGTGACCTGGTCGCATTGTGACGGCTGCATGAGGAGCCTTGGAATGACCCGTGGTCGAAACTGGATCAGCAAGCCGCGCCCCCGACTGCAGGGAGTATTGCCCAGCGCCGAGATTCGCCTCGCGATAGTGCACTGTGCTCTTCAACGTCTTGTGTACGCAGTGTTCGCTCCAGGTCTGTGCGAGTGTTTCCAATTCAATTTCGCGCGGCTCTCGACCCAAGCGTCGGTACTCCGCTTGAATGGCCTGCATCTCCGGAAGCGATAGAAAGAGATGCGCCTCGCGGCTCAATTTCTCAAGTGCTGCATCACCAAGATCGCGAAGTGGAATTTCCACAATGCGCAGCGTGTAACCATGGCCAGCCGGGAAACTTTGTGGATGCCATGGCTCAGCATGCACACCATGAATCACTGGATTAGCAAGCACCCGTTCACCGATTGTGAGCGCGCCGAGTTGATTGATTCCAGCAAGGTCATACCGGTCGCCGGTTCGCACGTGAACCGAAGTTCCAAACATCGCCCGCACGGCAGACTCAACGCTTTCTGCGGCTGGATCGGTTACGCCGGGCAGCGGGTGTATCTCCACCATTGCATCAAGGCGCTGCGCTGCAAACCCACGCGGCTGCACCTCAGCGCGTTGAGTGACCGGGTCTGCAAGCAATTCGTTGGCGATGCGGCGGACGTCTGCTTCGGAGACTTCTCCGGCAAGTAAGTACACAGAGGAATGCTGAGCAGCGGTTGGAATGGCCGCGAGACCGAGCGCCGTGGCCTGCCCGATCACGGCTTCCGCGCGGGGGTCGGACTGACCGGACTTGGGGCGAACTTCGATGCGGTAAACCAATGGCATAGGGCATGAATCATAGGGAATCCGCTCTGCCGTGCCCCACGACGGATCGCCATTGTCGCCAGCGCTAGTGATTAGAAAATGAGCTGCAACTGCGTACGGAAAACAATCTCGTCGCTCCGCGACGGACGCCACCCAGCATTCACGTCGGAGAACAATGGACTCACCGCCGTAATAGCCCAACCGAGATCCGTGGTCCACTTCAAATCTTGGCCATCAAGATAATAATTGACACCGATGGTCAGGAGATTCAGCGGATCTGGATTCGAGATCTCTGGATTGAGTTGATTGAGCGCGCTTGCGCCGCCGTCGAGATATGCAAACTCATACCGCCCAAACAACTCCGCCTTCGGCATGATGTACAGCGAACCCTGAAGTTGGGCTGCAATCATGTTGAGGGTGCCCATATCAGCTTGAACCGGGTTCGATCCTCCTGGCTGCGAATCGCCAAATGTCGGCGTGAGCGCAGCAGGGGCATTAACGTAGTTGTAGAAGACCGCGCCGTACACCGATGCCCCGCCAAAGTTCGCCTGTGCGTCGATAGTCGCGGAGAACCATTGTGATTCAGGGTTCTCTATGTTGGGAGTGCCTTCGTTCGCTTGATACCCCCTCGAACTCTGATAGTGCAAACCCAGGCCAGCAAGGAATCCAAATGTTTCCATCGATGGGCTTGTGTAACTACGGAACTGATCCCAACTGCCCGCAGGCTTCCAATCGAAGCGATGCGTCACGCTGTATGCGGCATTCTGCTCCCACCACTGCGCGTTCTGGCTACCGAAACTGCCGGTTGGCCAAATTTTGTAACCGAGACCACCGTAGACCGCGTTCACATCGCCGAGCATGTTGTCCTGAGCGCCGCTATCTATCGAAGTTCGCGAGCGAAACTCATCGTTTGTGTATTCGAGCTCAATACCTTGCGTGTAACCAAGTGCGTAATGAAAGTCCACCACTGAGCGCGCGGACGACATCTGGTACTGCTCAAGCACCAAGAATCCACGTGAAAACGGCGAGCGATACTGACCAGTACGCACAGACCAATTGTCATCTAGGTTGATGCGAATCCATGCATCCAACAGTTCTGGCTGACTGAAGTCTGGGCCACCTGCAATGGCTGCGGAGTTTCCGCTGGAATCGCCCTTGTTGATGTTGGTAGTCACCTGCTCGTAGAAGCGGGCTTTCACCATGTACTGGAAGTCGCGGCTAAAGACATGTCCATCAGCCCATACCTGCAAATCCGGAACATTAAATCCGTAGCGCGTTTCCTTCCGGTCATAGACTGCTTGTTGCCCAGTGTTCGCAGGAGGACCGTTGTACGCACCAGTGCGAATAGTGCTCGATGTAAATCGATTCTGAATGAAGCCGCCAAGGTTCATACGGAATCTTCCATCAGCACTCGCCATGAAGAATCCGTCATTCCAACCAGCGGTCATTCCACTGCCCTGCAAACTTGTGCGCTGATCACTGTCGGCAAGGACATCACGAACGATGTCGCGAATCTGTCCGGCGCGTTGTTCGCCGAGCCACTCTTCACCTTGCTGGCGATTCAGATCAGTCACGCGGGTTTCCAACTCGCGGTTGCGATCTTCGAGAGTCTCCAGGCGCTTCATGAGCTCATCAACTCCCGGAGCCGGACGTGCGAGTACGTCACCAGCGGCACCTGGATCTACCGTTGCGGGTTCCTGTGCCCATGCGTACGAACCACCCGCGAGGGTGATCGCGGCGGTACAGGCGGCAAAGAGATATCCCACATTTCGAGCCATGAAGTACGAATCCTATCGCACAAGTTTCATCGGACGGGCGGGGGCGCCCCCTGCAGCAAGAGCGTCAAATCAAACCAAAGTGGGTCGATTCTCTGACCCGAAGGACACCGACCTCATCACGAATCTGTGAACAGACCTCAAAATGCCGCCTGAATCTGTAGCGAAAGGCTCATGTTGTTGTTGGGATTTGACCCACCCCCCAAGCCTTGCGGCGGCAGGACGGCGGAGGTCAGAGCTGGTTGGCCGCCATCCACGGGGGCAATCACGAGTGCCGTGACTTTGAGCGCACGCTTATCCGCATACCAGTTCATGCCAACAGTGGCGCACTGCTGAGTGCCGTCGGTGCTTGCAATGTTCCAGTTGCCGAACGCTTCGAGTGAGTCGGCGAGGAAGAACCCGCCCTGCAGCAACCCGCCCCACGCAGCCTCGTGACGAGACGCCCATTGGTCCACCCAAACGCCCTGAACAAGAATGTTGGCACCACCAAACATGAACGTGGCGTCGCCGGTGAATCCAAGCGGGTTAGTTCCGTCCGTGGCCGCTGGATTGTCCGCGCGACCGTTCTGCCATCGAACGCCAGCGCCAAGAAATGCGCCGAACTCCTGACCTCGGAAACTTGATTCGTATGCGTACTGCTCCCAATTTCCACAGAGTTTCCAGTTAACGCGACTCGCGAACGCAAGGGTCTGATTGCTCGTTGAATTCCAGGGAGACGGCGCCGTGCCAATCTGGTCGCCGTAGCAGCACTGCCAGTGAATAGCGTCGCCGTCATATCCAAGGCTGACACCCGTAGTGAAGCCTGCGGTGAACAGCCACTCCAACATGGAGCACTCGCCCATTTGAGTTTCTGCAGTGCAGAAAAGGTGGCTTTCATAGGTAAACGGCGTAAATATGTTGCCGACCTGCGCGTACCAACCGCTTCCGAAATGCTTGGTGACATTGAGGTAACTGATGGCGGGCGCTGGATCATCCACCGACGCCGGATCAACGCGGACACTTTGGAAATCCACCGGATCCTGAGTAGCGCCGAAGGCCACGCCGATCAGCCAGGTCAGCGATGGTCCGGCAAGATTTCCGGTTGCGAAGAGTTGTGCGCGCCGCACCTCGGCACCCCACACTGAATTTGACGATGGATCGCGTTCGGAGGCGTCGTAGCCTTGGTTCCATACAAAGCGCACCTGCATGAATCCGAAGATGCGCGCGGTGTGCTCACCATCAGTAGTGCCGAGATAGAAGCCTCGGTCTGCGGCGTAGCCGCTCATGAGGGTGCTGCCAGATTCCGCGCACTGAGTGCGCGTGGAGGAGTCTGCTAATACATCGGAAACAAGTGCGCGCACTTCTGCCGCGCGTTGATCAGTCAACCACGCCTCCCCTTGCGCACGACGAATGCCTGCGAGATCCGCACGCATGACGGCGAGCTCTGAGTCGAGGTCGGAACGAGTTGGAGCTTGCGAGGCAATGACTGCGCCGCCGTTCACTCCCAAACAGGTCCCCACGAGAATGGCGAGGGTTGCTGTCATCTACCAAGAGCAAGGTATCGGAAATGCCTGCGGCAAAAACACATCGGACCCGGCCGAAGCCGGGTCCGATGGAAGTTTTACATTGTCGCAGCTGGGCTGCAGGTGGAGTCGATCCCGAGGGATCAGAACATGACCTGGAGCTGGCAGACGAGCGAGAAGTTGTTCTGGCTGTCAGCGAGACCAACGCCACCCTCGAAGCCGCGGAGGTTGCCTGCGTTCGCAGCATCGCTGTTCAACGGGATGATTCCCATGACAGTTGCCTTGATCGAGTTCTTCGCGAAGTACCAGTTTGCACCAGTCTGGAGGTAGTTGGTGGTCACAGACGTATCTGCGTAAGCCCACGCGCCGAACACTTCAAGATCTTCGGTGACGAATGCGCCACCCTGAACGTTGAAGCCCCAAACGCTTGACGATGAATCCTCGCCTGGGTAGCCATCCTGCCACAGGAATTGACCAATCAGGTTGAAGCCACCGAACTTGGCCTGCGCATCGGCAGTGAGGCCGAGCGGGTTGGATTCGAAGGAAGCGTCGTTTTGCTCACGACCGTTCTGCCAGATGAGTCCGCCGCCGATGAGGAGACCAAACTCCTCGCCCTTGAAACTGCTCTCCTTAGAGAACTGATCCCAGGTACCGGCAACCTTGTACTCAGCGCGTCCTGCAACAGCGATGCTCTGGTTGTTGTCGTTATTCCACGACTGACCAACGGTGCCGGACGCATTGGTCTGCACCATGTTGTACCAACCACCCGAAACGCGGAATGCATCCTTCTCGATCTTCGCCATAGCGCCGACCTGCTGGCCTGCACCGAACATGTACTCAAAGATCGAGTAGTCACCCATTTGGGTGGAACCGGCGTTGAAGAGATTGCTTTCAACAGTGAACGGGACGTTCATCTGACCGACGGAGACGGAGAAACCGTCGCCGAAGGTCTTGGTGACCATCGCGTAGTAGAGGTTGAAGGCTGGATCTCCGGCACTGGTCGTAGTGGTCGAAGTAACTTCGAGGTTTTCAGGATCTTGCGTAACCGTGGTGGATGACTTCGTTCCATTGCTGACATACGGATCGCTCTGCGAGTCGTACGCGATACCGACCAGGTACTTCCAACTTGGGTCAACAACGTTGCCCGAGAAGAAGGCCTGCGTGCGGCGGTTTTCGAAGCCCCAGGAGTTCTGGTCCTTCGTGTCTTGGTAGGTGTTGTTCCAAACGAAACGAACCTGCTCAAGGGCGTTAATCTTCAGCGAGTAGTTGCCATCGGCGCTGGAGATAAAGAAGCCGTTGTTGTAGCCGGCCGTCGCGCCGCCAGCTTGCTGGAAGCTGGAGCGGGTGTTGGAATCGGCCAGGACGTCCTGGACGACGCCGCGGATCTGGTCCGCGCGCTGTTCGGTGAGCCACTGTTCGCCCTGATTACCTTTGAG
>CANJHD010000048.1 GCA_947474065.1 Planctomycetaceae bacterium | reverse complement strand
GAAGCGGCGCGGCGCGGGCAGGGTGCTGCGCAGAACGATGGATCTGCTGCTTCGGCCAGTGCGCCGCACGGAACCCGCGGCGAGATTCTTCTCTATGCGCTGCACGGATTGCTGCACGCGGCTGGTCACGATGACCGCGATGATGATTCGTACACGCGCATGCACGCTGAAGAAGATCGCATTTTGGACGCCGCCGGCTTCGGGCGACTCTTTGAAGGCGGTGCCACGTGACGCTCTCCCTGACGATCGCCGCCGTTGCGCTCTTGGTAGTGGTGAGCATTCTGGCAGCATTGAGCCGCTCGCTGGTGGAAGTGAGCGAATCGGCGCTCGAACGCGAACTCGAAGAGCGCGGTCGTCTTGCGCGCGGCCGTTGGATCTTTGGCAAATTGGAGCAGGTGGAATGGGCCGTCTCATTTGCGCGCACCGCGGGGCGCATTGGCTTTGCGGTTCTAGTGATTGCCATCGTTGCGGGCTTTGATGAGCCGCTCACTCCGTACAGATTGCTCACAGCGTGGCTCGTTTCCGTTGTTGCCCTGTGGCTACTCACCACTGCTATTGCCGGCGCGTTTGCGCGACATGACCCAGCGGGCGTCATCGTCTCCTCGCTGCCTTTCTTGCGCATCATCTATGTGCCGCTTGCACCCGTTCGCGCCATCGCCGACTTGGTGGACGGAACAGTTGGTCGCCTCGTTGGATCCGGTACCGACGAATCGCGCGGCGAAGAGGGGCTTGTGAGCGCCATCGAAGACACGCAGCGCCAGGGTCATATTGATGAACAGGCTGCAGCCATTCTTGAGAATGCAGTGGAGTTTGGCGACACTACGGTTGGTTCCATCATGACGCCGCGTCCGGCTATTGAGGGCATCGCCTACACGGATGACCTTGCAGCGATTCGCGAGTTTGCTCGTCATTCCGGTCATTCGCGCATCCCGGTGTACCGCGGCAGTCTGGATCATGTTGAGGGCATCCTCTATGTGAAGGATCTTGTCACGCTTCTTGGTGTTCCTGCAACGGAATTCCGTCTGCGCCCATTCCTTCGTGCCCCGCAGCGTGTTCCGGAGTCAAAGCCACTGCGCGAGCAGTTGCGTGATTTCCAGCAGTCGAAGGTGCACTTTGCAGTGGTCGTGGATGAATTTGGCGGCACCGCAGGCATCGTGACCATTGAAGACATCATTGAGGAGCTCGTTGGTGAAATCCGCGACGAGCACGAACCCATCACCGACGTGCAGCCCGTTGTGCGTGTGCTCGAAGACGGTTCCTTTGAAGCAAGCGGGCGCGTGGCCATTGCGGACATCAATAGCGCAATCGGCACAGAGATTCCCGAAGACGATGGCTACGAAACCGTAGCCGGATTTGTGCTCGAGCACTTCGGATCAATTCCTAAATCAGGCGATTCATTCGAGGCCCACGGAATCCGCTTCGAAGTTGCCGAGGCTTCGCCCACGGCAGTGCTGCGCGTGCGAGCGCGGCGCGTCGGCGAGTCCGCTTCGTCATAAATAAGGTTGATACGGGCGCTGGCTGGGTTCGTCAGTCGAACTCATCGCCGCGGAAGGTGCTGGCAAGGTACGCATTGCGCACCGCTGGATCGTTGATGATCATCTTCGGATCGCCGTCCTTCAGATTGCGCCCCTCATGGATGATGTAGGCGCGGTCGCAGATGCGCAGCGTTTGCTGGACGTTGTGATCAGTGACGAGCACCGAGATTCCCTCGGAGGTCAGCTTGCGCACTTCCTCTTGCAAGTCTTCAACGGTGTGCGGGTCAACAGCCGCAAACGGCTCGTCAAGCATCAGGATCTTTGGACGATTGATGAGCGCGCGGGCAATCTCAAGCCGGCGTCGTTCGCCGCCGGAGCATGTGCGCGCTTCTTCGCCTGCTTTGTGTTCCAAGTGGAATTGCGCCAAGAGTTGTGCGGCCCGCGCCTTGCGTTCCACCTTGGTCATCGCCTGCAGTTCCAACACGGCCAACAGATTGTCTTGGCACGAAAGTCGCTGGAACACGGACGGCTCCTGCGCCAAGTAGCCCATCCCTGAGAGGGCATGGCGGTACATGGGCAGCATGGTCACATCTTTGCCGTTAAAGGTCACCTGGCCGGCTTCCGGCGTGATCATGCCGATCGTCATGCGGAAGCTGGTGGTCTTGCCGGCGCCGTTGCGGCCAAGGAGGCCAACGATTTCACCTTCACCCACAGTGAATGCCACATCATCGACGACGCGTCGTCCGTTGTAACTCTTCACAAGCCCTTGTACTTCTAGGAGCGGCATCCCGGAAGTGTATTACACTCACGACATGCGCCTGATGCCCATAGTTCATTCCGGGTCGATTGCCCCGCGCGCGGCGTCGGTCTCACCCGCGCTTCAAGCCCTTGCCGGGCTCGCGCTCGCGGCGCTCGCGCTGGCCGCTGGCTGTGTTCGGCGGGAGATTGAGGTGACATCCACTCCGCCGGGCGCGCTTCTCACGCTGAATGGCCGTGAAATTGGCCGAACTCCCACCCGTATTGAGTTCACCTTTGACGGCATGTACGACGTCCGCCTGAAACTCGCCGGCTATGAGTCGGTGGCAGGTTCCGGTGACTCCAACATGCCGGTTTGGGACTTCATGGGAGCTGATTTGGTGGCAGAAATGGTGCCAACCGACATCCATCGCTTGGAACACTGGCACTTTGACCTTGTTCCCGATGACGATGCCAACGCCTCGCTGAAGGACCGCGCGGAGGCGGCGCAGCGTTATGTTGAAGCGCTGCCACTGGTTGCCCCCGACGCCCCCGCGCCGGCTCCAACCGCAACGCCGGAAGCGAAGAAAAAGAAGAAGGCAGCAGCACAGGGTAATCCCTGAACCGCAACCGGTCGCTCGTTCAACCGCAACCAGTCACTCCTTGAACATTGCCGCGCGCTTACTGATTACTTCAAAGTGCCCGCAGCGATTGCGCTCAGCAACATGGCATTCAGTCGTTGGTTCCCCGCAGGCCACGCGTAGCGTTCAAGTTGGTCCACGCGTTCCCAAATGCACTCTGCGGAAGAAATCGCGCGGGCGACCGGGCTGCCGTCACTCATGAACACCACCAGCGTGAGCGCAATGAATCGCTCGCTCTTCATATGCGGGTCGTGTTGTTCCACGCGGCCAAGCACGAGTGCGTCCGCCACATCCACTGCGATACCCGTTTCTTCTAAGAGTTCGCGCACTGCAGCATCTGCTGCCGACTCGCCTTCGTCAAACTTGCCGCCGGGAAACTCCCAAAGATCACCGCGCACCGCAGCAGCATGTCGGCGTGCAATCAATACTTCGATGTTCGATCCGTTGCGGCGCAACAGCGCGGCCGCGGCAATTTCAATCGGTCGTTCGCTATTCATCGAAGGTGCACTCGCATTTCATTGCGCTTCCCAAGGGCTGCGGGCGCTGCTTCCGGCGCCCTGAAATCAGGCTTCCGGCGAGCGGCGGCCGACCCCAAATTCCGGCTAAGCGGTCCCCGGGAGTTATCTCCCACAGGCAGTTCGTCAAGGTCCGAGGGCGGTTCCGGGGTCATGGGAGGGGGTGCTTGGCGGCGCAGGTTTTCGGGCGTTGAAACTTCGTGAAAATCGCAGGGTTTCTAGGGTCTCTGAGCATTGATCCGCCTGCGCTCGGGACGATACTACGCATCTGGCCTGCGGGGTGCCAGTACCCAATCTTCTTCGCGTTCTCGCTTCGGCGAGGCCGTCGAACTGCCACCGTCGGACGTGTCGGAGCGTCCGACGGTGGTGCTTTTGGAACTCGCACGCGCGTGCACGCATGCGCTGAAACGCACGAAGGCAATGCCACCCGCATAATGCACGCATGAATGGTCATCGCTTCGCCCGTCAAATGATTCGCCCGCTTGGCATCGCCGCCGCGGCCACCGCATCGCTTCATGCAATTGCAGCAGAGCAGGGGCAGGGCACTCTTGATGTACTGACGCTGTACGCGTTGCAGCCAGCAGTCGCCAGCGCGCCGCCGTCATCGTCTGACTCCGCACTCATTGCGCCCGCGGCTTCCGACGCAGCCAAGCCTGCCATCTTGCCATCCGCTCCACCGGCAGAATCATCGGCTCCGCTGACAGAAGCATCCGCCCCGACCACGCTGCAAGCTGCCACAAGCACAACGCCGCGCTTCGGTGCCAAGGATTCTTGGCGCGTCAATCTTGAAGGCGAATGGATGGCAGACTTTCAAGATGCCAACGACGTACAGGCTCGTATCGGTGTTGCGTGGTTCTTTGTTGAGAATGCAGAGCTCGCCTTGTACGGAAGCGGCGGATATGTCTCGCAGCCCGGCCAAGATGCCGGCACGTACGGCATGGACTTGGAAGTGCGTTGGCACTTTCTGGCTCGCGAAACATGGTCGCTCTTTGGCAGTATTGGCTGCGGCGTGATGGGTTCCACGTCATCCGTGCCCTCGGATGGCTCGGAATTCAACTTCACCCCAAGTATTGGCGCCGGAGCCACTATTGAGGTTGCAGAGAACACGCGGCTGTATATCTCGGCGCGCTGGGATCACATCTCAAACGCGCAGACCTACGCGGACAACCCAGGCCGAGACAACCTTGGCGTCTGGCTCGGGCTGAGCTTCGGCATGTGATTCAGCTGCGGTAACCCTGCGGATGTGATTGCATCCACTTCCACGCGCTCTCCACCATCGGAGCAAGCGTTCGATGCCGCGGTGACCACTTGAGTTCGCGCATGATGCGTGCCGGATCAGAAAGCAATTCTGGCGGATCGCCATCGCGTCGCTCCGCCACCGTCACCGGAATTGGTCGACCCACTACACGCTCGCATTCAGCAAACACCTCACGCACGCTGAAGCCGTGGCCAATGCCAACGTTGTATGCCTCGCAGGCGTGCGGCTTCAGTGCATGCAACGCATCGACATGTGCGCACGCCAAATCCTCAACATGCACGTAATCGCGGATGCATGTTCCATCGGGTGTCGGATAGTCGGTTCCAAAGAGTTGCAGTGCGGGGCGCAATCCAAGTGCAGCCTGCAGCGCGGACGGAACCAAGTGCGTCTCTGGGTCGTGATCTTCACCAAGCAGCCCGTCAGACGCAGAACCTGCCACATTGAAGTAGCGAAGCATGGTTGCACCGAATGCGCGTCCATCTTTGCGTGCGGCAGCTACTTCGTCGCGAATCATGGCCTCACACGCAAGTTTGCTCGCGCCGTATGGATTGACTGGCCGCTGCGGTGTGTCCTCAGAGATCGGCATTTTTTCTGGCGCCCCATAGGTAGCCGCAGTTGACGAGAACACCAGCCGCTCCGTTCCTGCAGCGCGCATGGCCTCAAGCAGGCTGCTGGTGCCGCCAACGCCGCAACTCCAGTACATGGCCGGCTGCGCGACGGATTCGCCGACGAGGGTGTACGCCGCAAAGTGCAGCACTGCGTCGGGCCGCTCCTCAGCGAGCAGCGCGGCAAGCGGGGCGCGCTCGCGCAGATCGAGTTGCGCAAAGCGCAGGCGACCCTGTGCGGCGGTTGTAAGCGCATCGATCGCGCCTTGGTGGCCGCGCACGAGCGAGTCAACGGCCACCACGCGCGTTGCTCCACGGGCGAGTAATTCACGCACTGTGTGCGATCCGATATAGCCTGCGGCGCCTGTAACGAGGTACTTCATAAGGCCCGGATGTTATCGGGTCGTTTCAGGGATGTATCCGCGCGGCGGGTGGGTATGATTCTCTTTCGATGGGTCGCCACGGACGGCGGCTCGCTCCTAGTCGCGCTTGTTGCGACTTCCGCCTGTGGTTCTTCTCGCATGGATTTCGCCACCCCGACTCGACCTTCCCTCCGTGATGCCGCCCCGGCTTGCCCCGCAGCCGAGGTTGTGCATTCCTCATCAGTCGAACTGCGCCTTTCCGGAACCGTTGCTCTGGGGGTAATTGCCCCTGACGACGCGCGTTTCGTTGCGCTCCGGCAGGCCTGTGCGCTTCTTGAAACCCTCCAAGCCGAGAGTGAATCGCTCGATCTGCGCCTTGAAACCGCCAAGCGCCTTGATCCGATGCGCCACGTAGTTGGAAAGACATCTTTAGAGTCTGCAATTGAACAAACGCGGACATTGATCCGCGAACTCGACGAGCACCTCTGTGCTGCCGCGGAGTCCGCCCGTGCGGCCAGCCGCACCGTCGCTCGCACCCATCCGAAAGAAATTCAGTGACATCTGCTGCAGGAGACAATGGACATGCTGCCGGACACGTATTCGCCCAAGGTTCAGCCATTGACCTTGCCGCAGTCCCTGAGTCCGAGCGCAAGCGCGCGTTCGACGAAGCCTTTGAGTACCGCGGCGACATCACGCTGACGCTCACGGACGGATCACGAATCGAGTGCTACCTCTTCGATCGCCGACCGGGCGCAACACTTGCCGATTCTTTCGTGCGTGTGATGGAGTCAGGTGGCGGCGAGAAGCGCTCGATTAGTTACAGCCAGATCGCACGACTTGAGTTCACCGGCAAAGACACGGCCGCTGGTAAGACGTGGGAGAACTGGGTGCGTCGTTATGTGGAGAAGCGACTTGCTGGCGAGCAGGCGAACATTGAGTCCGAAGTGCTGGACTGACTTACGCCTGAAACTCTCGACCACTTTCGGTGTCGAGAATCTTCCAACCAAACTCCCGGGCGATCCGCATGATCATGATCCAGGCGATGTCATCATCTGAGATGGTGAGCACCATCTGTCGGATGGGATCTTGGTCGGGTGGCAATTGAAATTCCAAGCCGGGCCCGTACAACATGTCGCCGCCAGCAATCTCTGGCCCCGTGTTGCAGTGCGCAAGTCCGGCGGTCACATCAGAACGCGAGCCGAGCGGCGTCATTTCGCCGTCGCGGGCTGGTTCTCTGCTGAGGATGACGAATTGGCGTCGTGACATGGGAGGGGATTGGCGAGGAGCAGGCGGGGAGGGCGGACGATAGCGCAATCACGGCTCCCTGTCAGCGTCCGAGCGCCTTGCAGACCGCATCGACGAGCCGGCTGAGCGGGACGGGCTTCACCAGGTATGCCGCTGCGCCGAGTGATTCTGCAAGCGCAGCGTGGCGGCGTCCTTGATTGGCCGTCACCATGACCACCGGAACAGGGGGCAGCAGGGCGCGACAGCGTTCGAGCACGGTAAATCCGGACTGGCCAGGCAGCATCAAGTCAAGAACCGCCGCATCTGGGCGGGCTGACAGCAGGTGATGAAGCGCCATGCTTCCGTCAGCCACTTCATCGATGACCGCCTTCTCGGCGCGCAGTGCAATGCACATGGCGGCTCGGATATCCGGGTCATCGTCCACCACGAGCAGCCGGATGCCTTCGAGGCGTGCCAGCGGAAGCGGTGCGGCATTGCTGGAAGTACTCATGCCGCGCCACTCGATCGCTCAAGTATCCGTTGGTCTGTATCAGCGCTGATGCGTTCGATCATTGCCTCGTCCATCCACGGCAATGTGCGCAGTTTCGCCTTGATTCGTTCCGGAAGTGGCTTGCCATCGCGCTCCCACTTGGGGCGACTACGCCAGCGGCGATGGATCCAGAGGTATTGGTCCGGCGCCCGCATGACGGCGAGCTCCATGGCACGTGTGTAGCGCGCGGTGATGTAGAAGACCGGATCCTCGTGGTCGCGCCAGTCCTCGGGGTGAATGATGTCAAGGGTATGAATCTGGAAGTTGAATCCATCGCCAGTGCGTAGCGCTACACCAACGGCTACCGGCAGTTCGTAGCGGATGGCAAGCAGAGCGATCGATTTGTAGGCGCTGGCCATCTGCCCAAAGTAGGGCACAAAAATTCCGTCAGGTCCTGCACTCTGATCGGCAATGAAGGCAATTCGGCCGCCATTGTGAATGATGGACTGCAGTTCCTCGGTGGCTCCAAACTTGGTGATGATCTTCATGCCGCGGTTTTCGCGGAGGTCAATTGCCCACTTCCAGATGTACGGATTGTCGAGCGGGCGTGCCAAGGCATGCATGCGAAAGCCCATCAGTGTAGGGAAGAACCCCAACAGTTCCCAGTTGCCTGCATGTGGCCCCAAATAGATTGCTGGCTGCTCGCCGATCATCAACTTTGTCCCAGGCCGGGCGTTGCTCAGGTCAACGTGGCGCTGCCATGATTCTTCGGTAACAACCCGGGGCAACTGAAAAGCGTCAACCATGTAGGTGCGGAACATGTACCGCACGCTGGCTCGGGCGAGGGCAACGCACTCCGCGTCAGACAGGTTCGGAAGTGCGCGTCGGATGTTCTCGGTGGCGCGCGCGAGCCGGTCAGGATTAAAGCGCGCCCAAATGTTGGCCACGGTCTCCGCTGTGCGGAGGTTCTGCTCAGGCGGGAATACGCCAAACAACCACGCGAACGACCTCGCTGCCAAGTACTGCAGCAGATAGATGGCTGTCTGGACTAGACCTGTGCGTTTGCGCCGGCCTTTGGCCATGGCTCGCGGTCAGCGACCTTCGTTCGTGAGGACTTGCATGCGGTTCCAGTTCAGAACTGGAACGCGTGCGGTCTGTGCTTCATTGAAGAGCGTCTGGTAGGTCTCGTACGCCTTCTTCTGGTCGAAGTGCGAGGTGTATTGCCCCTCGTCCGCGTCAGAGGAGAGGTCCATCGGCTTGAGAGGCTGCACGCCCATCACGATGAAGTCAAGGTCCCCGCGCAGGGTGTCGCCCTCAACTACATCGCCGCCCCAAGACTTGATACGACCGCGTACAAACTCGGCTTCGGCAGCAGTGGCTATGCCATCGTTGTCAATATCAAATTTACCGTGCACAAGGAACTTGTAGCGGTAGTCGGGGCTGAAGATCACATTGGCGATGACATCGTCCTTCACGATGGGGCGTGGGCGCGGCGCGTAGCGAGTGTTCTCAGGAATCACGCGTGCGGTGGATGTGTTCTCTTCCACCTTCAGGACCTGTACACGGGCCTTGCCAGGAATCAGGTCGCCGGTAGTTGGATTGTATTGAATGGCGCTCGCGCTGTCGTAGACATCAAAGGTCATGCCCGGTTGAACGCGCTGCTTGGATCCGATCGAGATGAAGATCTCACCATTCTGGCTACTGACGTCGATGACGCGTCCGTCAGCAAGTGAGGCTGCATTTTCAGGCTTCACTCGGTACTGGTCAACGGTCTTCTGTAGGTCCGCAACCTTTCCGGAGAGTTCCGCGCGTGAACTTGAAACGTTGTCAATCTGACCCTGAAGGTCAGCCATCTCATTGCGATGGCGCTGATCCATGTCGTCCTGGTACTTCTTGACGCTGGCAACCGTGTCCTTCACTTCGTCGCCGAACTTCTGGCTTGATGTGCGGTACGTGGCGATGTCGCCTTCGACGCGCTTGCTGGCGGCCTGTGCGCCTTCAGTGGCCTTCTTGGCTTCGTCGCGCGATGCGGTTGCATCCGACTGGGAAGCGGCCATCTGCTTCTTGAGGTTTGCATTGTCCTGGCTGAGCTGCTCGGAGCGGCTGCGCAGGGTCTCAAGCTCAATCTTCAGGCTCGTGACGCCGTCTGCGCCAAGGGACTTCTTGATGTCTTCCACCGGACTGTCGGCAGACTGGCTCGGATCGCCAGTGACGAAACTGGTGAGTGAGCTGTAGGCAGTCTTGAGCTTGCCTTCCTTGGCCTGAGCGGCCCTAGCGGTATCGCTTGACTCCTTCGCCTTTACTTTCGCATCGTTCATCTCGATGTTGAAGTAGATGGTCGAGGCCAAGAGGCCAACGGTCAGGATGACGAAGATGACGAGGCCGACAACGAGGCCGGTCGTGCGCTGATTCATGTCTTACGAACCTCCAACAGGCCGTGGCAGTTGAACATCACTATGGGCGCGGCGTCGGCCGAAACCCTTGAGAGCGCGCAGTGTCCGAAAACCGGGGCTCCGCGTCAAGTGATGAGTACGGGGCGGATGGCAGGGGAGTTGCGCTCCCGGAGTTTCAGAGTGGTCATTGATGCGAGAAATTTAGGCCCGCGTGGTCTGCAGGGCTTCATCAAGGGTGGTCAGTCCAGCCCGAACTTTTTCCATGGCATCGACCCGAAGAAGCGAAAGGTCGCCGGATCGCAGGGCGGATTCGACAATTCTGCCGCTGCTCGCCCGGGTCATCACCAGTTCGCGGGTCGCCTCGGTGGCGGTCAGTAGTTCGTAGATACCCACCCGACCGCGGTAGCCGGTTCCCCGGCATTCCCGGCAGCCAACGGCGCGCGGAATGCCCTCCGGCGGGACCGCCCCAAAGTCTGGGGGTAGATCAGCGTGCGTGGGGGTGACGCGCTCAACGCAGTGGACACAGACGCGACGCACCAGCCGCTGCGCCAAGATGCCTTCAACAGTGCTCGCCACCAAGAAGGGTTCGACACCCATATCGAGGAGTCGTGTGGCGGCTCCAGCGCTGTCATTTGTATGGAGCGTGCTGAACACCAAGTGACCAGTGAGCGATGCTTGCACCGCGGCGTCGGCAGTTTCCTTGTCGCGGATTTCGCCGATCATCACAACATCGGGGTCATGTCGCAAGATGGCGCGCAGACCAGCAGCAAAGTCGAGGCCCACCTGATGGCTGACTTGAATCTGATTGACGCCAGCAACGTGGTACTCAACCGGATCTTCCACGGTGATGGCTTTCACTTCCGGCGTGACGATCCGGCGCAGTGATGCATAGAGCGTGGTGGACTTTCCACTGCCGGTTGGACCAGTGACGAGCATGATTCCGTGCGGCCGCTCAATGAGCGCGTTCCACCGAGTTTCGATTCCGGTGGGCATGCCAAGATCGCTGAGCCCGGTGAGTACCGCGCTCTTCGAAAGTATGCGCAACACCACGCCTTCGCCAAAGAGCATTGGAATCACGGAGACGCGCAGGTCATGCTCTTGTCCCTTGATTCGTAGGGAAATTCGACCGTCTTGCGGACGGCGCTTCTCGGCGATATTCAGATTCGCCATGATCTTGAGTCGACTCACAATGGCGTTGCGGAAACGGCGCACAGTGGGCGGCACACCAGCATCAACGAGCACGCCGTCAATGCGATAGCGGATCGCAAGGTCCTGTTCGTATGGCTCGATATGAACATCGGTGGCGCGTTCGCGCACGGCTTCAACGAGCAGGTCATTGACCAGGCGCACCACGCTGGCTTCTTGCGCTTGCGCGGTCTCATCGGTGTCGAGGCTCGCGTGTTCGAGGTCACTACCGCTGTGACCGCCACCGAGTGCGTCGAGTGTGTCGCCAGCAACTCCGTAATGCTGGCGGATGTACTTCTGCAGATCTTCCTCATCGGCAAGCACCAGTTCAATGGCGTGACCAGTGACGATGCGAAGTTCATCAAAGCTAGCGAGGTCGGTTGGGTCGCTCGTAGCAATGCGGAGCGTGCCGTTGGCGCGCGAGACCGGCGCGCAGCGCAGCTTGAAGATCACGCGCGGGGGCAGCAGGCGCAGCGTGGCCGCGTCGGGGACCGCTTCCGTCAGGTCAATGATGGGCAGGTGCAGGCGCTCTGAGAAGGTGCGCAGCAGGTCGGAGCGGTGGATGAACCCAAGCCGGACGAGGACCTGCTCGAGGCGGTCTCCGCTGCGCAACTGCTCGCGGATGGCCTCTGCGAGGCGTTCCGCGGCCAGGACACCAGATTCGACCAACATCGTGCCGAGGGACATGGGTTCAGGGCTCCGGGGGGGGCGTTTCCCGAAGCGGGGACGCCCTCTACTTATTGGTAGCCGGGGCATGGGTTGCGGTATTGCGCAATTCTTGGCATACTGCCCGATTCGTAACTGTCCAAGGAACCCCCTGTGCCGAATACTGAGTCAGCAAAGAAACGCGTCCGTCAGAACGTCAAGCGAAACGCCCTGAACAACTGGCGTAAGCGCCAGGTCAAGGATCAGGTCAAGGTCTTCCTCACTGCGGTCCATGACCGTGATGTGAAGGGTGCCGAGGCCGCGTTCAGCAAGACCGTCGCAGTCCTTGATAAGGTCGCGTCGACGTCAACCCTGCATAAGAACACCGTTTCACGCCGCAAGAGCCGACTGCATAAGCGTCTCAAGGCGCTGCAGGGTGCTGGCGCTGGCGCAACGAAGTGACCGCGCGGGCGGACTCGATCCGCCTGCTCTGTCTTGACGTTGACGGCGTTCTCACCGACGGGACTGTTCAACTTGATGACCTTGGTCATGAGACGAAGCGATTCAACGTCAAGGACGGGCTCGGCATTTCGCTGTGGAGGCGCCTTGGTGGCGAGGTCGCGGTGATCACTGGTCGGTCGGGCCTTGCGGTCCGGCACCGGCTTGAAGAACTCGGCGTTCGCCACCTGTATTCCGGGAGCCAAAATAAATTTGATGACATCCGCGCAGCGGCGGACGCGTGCGGTGTGCCGCTCGCGGCGGTGGCGTTCGTTGGTGATGATCTTCCTGATCTTCCGGCGATGCGCGCGTGCGGCTACCCTGTGGCTGTGCATGATGCGGCCGCCGAAGTGCGAGCGGCTGCTGCCTTTGTGACAACGGCCGCCGGCGGTCAAGGCGCCGTGCGTGAGGTTGTGGAGCACCTGCTGCGATCTCAGAATCGATGGAACGAAGCGCTCGCCATGTTCGATTCCCCATCCGCGCCCGACATACGGGCAGGATCTGGCGGCCTGCAACATGAGCAACATGAGCAGCCCCAAAGCACCTGATCATGAATGGCAACGTCGTCGACGTCGTCCATACATTTGGACGGGGATCGCTATTGCGCTTTCGCTCGCGCTTGTGGCGGTCGCATGGGTTGTTGATCAACGACGTCCGAGTGACCAGCGCCCCATCAAGACGCGGCCGCGTCCTGTTGCGGAATTGGTAGCGCCGTCACCATTGAGCGCGCAGGAGCGTGAAGGCACCGGCGCGAAGTTTGGTTCGCAGGAGACCGTGAAACTCGAGCGCGGCGCGTGGGTGCAAGTGGCAGACGCGCAGGGAAACCTGAAGCAGCAGTACACGGCGTCGCGCATTGATCCATTGCCTGACAAGCGATTGGCGATGACTGATCCGCGCGCGGTGTTGTACGGCGATGGCGGACGCATTGTCACGATGCGTGCCGACGCCATGACGGCACGCGTGCCGAAGCGTGCGTTGGAAAGCGGCAAGTTGACTGGCAATGTGGTCATCCGAATCTTTCGTCCGCGCGATGGCAAGCCTGTTGACCTGAAGAATGATGATCCGGATGTCACCGTTGAAAGCCCCGAAGCGAGTTTCGACCAAGCGAGCGGTGAGATTCGTTGCGATCGTCAGGTGCGCATTGCGGGTGAGGTGATCACCTTTGATGGCGAGGGCCTGTCGCTGACGCTCGCTGCTGATGGCAAGACGGTTGAGCGTTTGGTGGTTGATCGCGCATTGGCTCCGGTGCGGATCTCGCGCGCCGCAATTGAGGCGCAGCAGAAGAAGCGCGGGGATGCCAAGAAGAAGGCAGAGGCGGAGAAAGTTGCTGGTGGGGCTGCGATTCCCGGTGGAGCCGCGCTCGTTGGTGGAGCCGCGCAGCCTGCGGCAGTGGAGAAACCTGCGGATGCGGCGAAGCCTGCAGTGGTGGCGCAGTCTGCGGACGCGGCGAAATCTTCGGACGGGGCGAAATCTGGAGAAGCGGCGAAGTCTGCAGTGGCGGGCAAGCCGGCGGATTCCGGGGCGAAGCCGGTCGTAGCGGGCAAGTCGGGCGGGAAGAAGGCGGCCAGTACGGCAACGGAGCCGCGGCTCTTCTTGCTCACCATGTACGACGACGTTGAAATTATCTCCAACGAAACGGATCGGCGCACCGTTGTTCGCGGTGACCGTGTTGATGCGTACTTCATTATGCGCGGTGGTTCAGGAATCGGAATGGCATCGCGCGATCCGTTCGGGCCACCAAGTGCGCCGTTCCCGGTGCTTGCGGTGTCTGGGTCGCCGGCGCAGCAGTTGCTTGCGCTCGCGATTGCATCGGTCCCGGTGGCGGATGATGAAGATGTGGTGACGGTGGCATTCAAGGGGCGCTTGGTGATGGCTCCTGCGCCGGACGGGACGCCCATACTCAGTCAGCCTGATGCCGTTCGCATGGTTGTGAATGGAAAGCCCGCGCGCATTGAGGATTCCCGCAGCGAAGCGGTGATTACCGCGCAGCGTGTGACGGTTGAATCAAAGGTTGATCGCGTGGAGCTCGTTGGAACTCTTGAGGAACCCGCTGCCGTAGTGACGCCGGATTTCTCGCTGAATGCAAAGCATTTCACGCTGGACCGTTCCACCGGTCGCGGTGCGAGCGATGGGCCAGGAACCATTGTCATGGGTGGCGCGGGGAAGAAGCCGCTCAGTGTTTCATGGGGCACCAGCATGGCTCTGATATTGGCGCCTGGCACTGGCAATACAGAAGGCACGTTCCGCGGCGCAGAATTTGTTGGCGCGGTTGATGTTCGGAGCGCTGATATGGAGATGCAGACAGCGCAGCTTTCCATTGAAGCGTTGCCTGTTGGCAAGAAGGATGTGCCGCGTCGGATCGTTGCTTCGGGTGCCGTGAAGGCGCGATCACTTGGCGCGGCGGGCGGGCAGTTTGCTGCAGACCGCGTGGAGGTAGCGCTGTCACCGAACGCCGCGGGCGAGGCGCAGCCGCGCACACTGGTGGCTACTGGCAACGTGGAAGCAGGCGATGGAACACAGACGATGTGGTCGTCTGCGTTGCGCATGACGTTTGTGGATGCGAAGCCGAAGGCGGGCGCGGAAGGTAAGGCCGGCGCAGAAGCGAAGGCCGGCGCAGAGGCGAAGGCCGGCGCAGAAGCGAAGGCGGGCAAGGGCAAGAAGGGTGGAATCGGCCTCGCTGGTGCTGGCGGCGACGAACAAGGCACCATGCGCAGTGATGTTGGAGAGATCGTTGCTGAAGGTCCCGTGGAGTTGCGCATGGAGGACGGCGGGCGCGTGTTTGCCACGCGTCTTGAAGGCGATGGAGTGGGGCACAACGCGCGGCTCTTTGGGCCGGATGTCTTGGTGGTGCGCGGCAATCTTGTGCTCGACCAACTGGCGAATGTGCAAGTGCAAGATGCACCTGTCAGGCTGAATGCCATTGGCCCTGGTCGCGCAAGTGGATTTAAGGATCCAGTGATTGCAGTGACCGAAGGCAAAACTGGTCGACCAAAGATTTCTGCTGTCCCGCAGATGCAGGCCACGTGGCGCGAGTCGCTTTCGTATGCCGACGGTGCGGTGAAGGCGAAGGATGGCGGCGCTGATCGTGGGTTGCTGCTGTTGCAGGGTGCCGTCAAGGTGCGCGCTTCGCGTGAGCCGCGTGAGGCGGAGGCGCTTGATGCCGACGAAGTACAGATCGAAATCATGGGGCGCGGGAAGACCCTTGCGAACGCTGATGCCAAGACTGGCGCCAAGCGCGATGGGAAATCATCCGGCGCAGGTTCGCTCGGCGACGCGCAGGCCATCGGAACGATGCGCGCCACCGGTGAAGTTCGACTTGAGGCGCGGCAGTGGGCCGATGGCAAGCGTGAGGGCGATCCGCGACTCTTCCGCATGAACGCGCCGAACATTGCCTACAACGGTCAAGACGGCTCGGCGTTTGTTGATGGCGCCGGTTCGCTGTTGGTCTTCGATCCGCCACCGCCGACTGAGCCAGAGAATGCTGATGCCAAGAAGAGTCCATTCACGCCTCATGGAACTACGCGCTTCACATGGAAGCGGTCGTTGGCCATGGCGCCTCGCCCGGATGGCACGAGCCGTCTGACGCTTGAGCGCGAGGTGGTGATGGATCACTTGGGGAACTCCACCACGGCCACCGGCACGGTGACGGCGGACCGCATGATGGCCACGGTGCGCCCTGCGGAGGGTGCGAAGCCGGCGGCAGCTGCCGGAGATGTGGGGGTCTCGCTCGGCGGACCTGCGGAACTCACCAAGGTTGAGGCGGATGGTCGCGTAGTGGTGCGAACTTCCGATATGGATATTGAAGCGGGCGAGTTTGAGATGGACGTGCCATCGCAGATTGGTATCGCGCGTGCGGAGCAGGGAAGGTTGGTCACGCTGATTCAGCGCGGCACGGCGAACCCAGTGCGCGCGCATGCGTTCCGCTGGGACATGGTCAAGGGAACCGTGTCCGTGGAAGGCGCCCGCGGGGGGATTGGGCGCTAGTAGGGGACTGCTTTTAGCAAATTCCGGAATTCTTCACTTTGAGTGATGGTTGGGGGGGGGAGATTTCGTTCTCGTAGGTGAAGCGTTGCTATGGATGCAGGTGGAGCCTGCGAGTGATGGCAATGCTTCCG
>CANJHD010000047.1 GCA_947474065.1 Planctomycetaceae bacterium | reverse complement strand
TCGCGCTACGAGCAGGATGCCGCGCTGCCGCTGCGCGACATGGAGCACGCCAAGGGGATCATCTCCGACGCCGAGCTGGGAAGGATGATGATGCACCCATCGGAGCGAATCCGCTGGTACCTGGTGGCGTACATGACGCCCGCGCTCGGCCAACTGTCGCACGCATTCGCCATCGATCGCGCCCAGTGCCTCGCCACCGCCACCGCGTTCGCCGCGGAGCGTTACCGTCGCGCGCACGGCGCGTGGCCTATGGACGCAGCCAGCCTGGTACCGGACTTCATGCAAAGCGTTCCCGAGGATCCGTGGTCCGGCAAGCCAGTGCTCATGTCAAACGATGGCGACGGCTTCCGCATCTGGTCCATCGGTCGCGACGGCGTAGATGACCGCGGCGACCTCACGCGGCGCGTACCGACGACCTTCGGGAACCCGGAGGGGCCGCTGGCTTCCACCATCCCCGATGTGCAGTTGTCGCAGTTTGCGCCCACGGATGCACCCACGACCGACTGGGTATGGTTCGCGCCGCGCCGCAACCTCGAACGCTGGAACTATTGAAGACGCCCGCCGCCCTAAATCCCCGCCCCCCGGACGCTCGCGCAGCGAGCCGTCCGCCCCCAAAAGGACTCGACGCTCGCGCAGCGAGCGCCGTACAGGCCCAGCGCGGCGCAGCCGCGCGCGGACCGGCGCAGCCGGGACGCTCTACGCCCATGCAGCGACAGAGCACGCTCGCCGAAGGCGACCGTGCTCTGGAGCGTAATGGGCGGAGAGGGACTCGAACCCCCGAAGGCGTACGCCAGCAGATTTACAGTCTGCCCTCTTTGCCGCTTGAGTATCCACCCAATTTAATTGTCGCCCGGACCTCCGAGCTTCCCCGAGTGGCGTCGCCACCGGGTTCGGAATTATAACAAGACCCGCGCGCTCGCCAAACCCCAAGTATCTCTGAGAATTCATCGGCGTTCGCAGCCCGGGCCACACCCATCGACCGCCCCTGCAGTTATAAACCCCTCATGTCCGCACACGGCCCCGGCGCCCGCGAAAGCAGCCTCAAACTCGCGCTCACCTTCTGCATCATCGACCTCGCGTTGATGGGCTCGGTTGCATTCAACTCCAACTCCGTCACCATCCTTGGCGATGTGCTCAAGGAAGGCACGGACACGCTCGCCGTACTCGCCGCGTTCCTCACCGTGCGCGCCGTGCGCCGTTCGCCCAATCACCGCTTTGCATACGGCATCGGCAAGTTGGAGAACCTCGTCTCGATTGGCATCGGCGGCATGATGGTCTTGGCCGCGCTGTACATCACTGCGCACTCCGCGCAACATCTGCAAAAACCCGTGCAGCCCGAGGGCACGCTCCCCGGCGTCATTGTCTTCGGCATCTACGCGTGCATCAGTTTCGGCATCTGGATGCGCACACGCGCCGCCGCGCGCGCGCAACCATCGGCCATCATGCAGTCACAGGCGAAACTGTGGTTCGCCAAGGGAAGTTTCGACACGCTCATGGGCAGCGGCCTGCTCGTCGCGCTCCTCTTCCACACCGATGAATGGGCGTGGTACATCGATCCGATCGCATCGCTCGTTGGCGTCTGCTTCCTGCTGCACGCCGCATGGGGCATGACATCGTCATCAGTCCCAGACCTCTTGGACGCCGCAGTTGAAGAAACCGTGCAGATCCAAATCATGCGCGGTCTCGTACAACACATCGACGCATACGAGCGAATCCTAAAAGTGCGATCGCGCCGCTCGGGGCCGAACGTCTACGTGGAAATCTTCTTGGAATTCGAGCCCGAACTGCGCATGCGCGAAGTGCAATCACGCATCGAAGCAATCCGCGCTGATCTTGAAGAGCGCGTCGCCAGCACACAAGTGTTGATCTGCCCCGCGAGCCCGCCAGTCACTGTTATTTCGTGACGGCAGCAACTGGAGCAGTGCCGGGGCCGGCTGCAGCAGTTTCGCGCAACGCTTCAGCGCGTGCCGGTGCTGAGCGGAACAACGAAGTCAGACCGCTCAATTCAAACACCTGCTGAACCGGAGGACGTACGGCCGCTAGCCACACCGTGCCGCCACGCGTTCGAGTGCGCTTGATGAGATTGATGAGCGTGCGCAACCCAGCGCTACTCACGAACGAAACATCTCCGAAATCAAGAATCAGCGAACGATGCGTCGTTGCCTCAATGGCTGCAGCGACCTCGCGCTCCACGCGTTCGTAGTGGGTCGAGTCCAAGTGCCCGTCAAGAATCGCGAGCGTTGCGTGGGACTGGTCGACAATTTCAATAGTGACTTTCATGAACTCTCAAATCTAAAAGCCGCCGACCGGACTTGAACCGGTAACCTCGAGATTACAAATCACGTGCTCTACCATTGAGCTACGGCGGCGGGGTGGGCAGCGTACACCGATAGTGGGTTTCGTTCCTGCAACTTAAGAGCCCGCAGCCCCTGCCCCGCGCCACCGCTTCACAGCAATCGCAATTAGTCCCGCATCCGCAGGCGAAATGCCCGCAAGCCGCCCCGCCTGCCCCAGTGTCGCCGGGCGGAATTTACGCAGCGCCTCGCGCGCTTCTGCCCCAAGTCCGTTGATGGCATCGGGGTCAATCGCTGCCGGAATCGGCGACCGTTCGCTCTCTGCGTGCCGCTTCACCTCTGCATGCTGACGCACAATGTATCCCTCGTAACGCAACTCCGTCACCGCGCGATCAACAAGCGCATCACTCGCCGCAACTCCGGCCTCGCGCAACGCACTCGCTATCTCCGCCATCGAAACATCCGGCCTGCGCGCGCGCTCATGCAACCGCCCCGTGGGAACACGCACCGTTTGCAAACCCGCGCGCACAACTTCAAGTTCCGTCATACGAGCATCGAAAGCTTGCACACGCTCGTCGCAAACCAGACGCGCGGCGCGCCCAATGGCAGTGAGACGCTCATCAGCGTTGTCTGCGCGCAACAGCAACCGATGCTCCGCGCGACTCGTGAACATGCGGTACGGCTCGCGCGGCGTGCGCGTCACCAAGTCATCCATCATTACGCCGATGTATGCCTGCTCGCGCCCAATCCGAATTGGGTCTTCGCCTAACACGCGGCGCGCGGCATTGAGACCGGCAACCAATCCTTGCGCGGCGGCTTCCTCATAACCACTTGTGCCATTGATCTGCCCCGCAAGAAACAATCCTGGCACGCGCTTTGTTTCGCATGTTGCATCAATTTGATGCGGCCACACCATGTCATATTCCACCGCATATCCCCAGCGCAGAATTTCTGCCTGCTCACAACCCGGCATTCCACGCACGATTCCTTCCTGAACATCAGCAGGCAAACTGGTGCTAATACCGTTGCAGTAAATCTCATCAGTAAACAAACTCTCTGGCTCAAGGAACACGTGGTGACTTTCGCGATCAGCAAATCGCACCACTTTGTCCTCAAGACTTGGGCAGTAGCGCGGCCCACATTCAGCATCCACTTGCCCGCTGTACATCGGCGCGCGATGCAGATTCTGGCGTATCAACGCATGAATCTCTGCAGTGGTCTGCGTGATGCGGCAATCAACTTGCGGCAGCGCCGGAAACTTCCCAGTGGCAGATGCACGAAGCGGCATGTCACTAAACGGCACTGGCGGTTCATCACCAAGTTGCGGCACAAGCGAATCCCACGCCAAACTTCCGCGCCGCAATCGCGGCGGCGTTCCGGTCTTCAATCGTCCAAGCTCAAATCCCAGCGAGCGCAACATGCCGGAAATTCCCACCGCGGTTCCTTCACCAACGCGTCCGCCTTCGGTGCGCAACTCGCCTGTATGCATGAGGGCGCGCATAAATGTTCCGGTGGTCAATACCACCGCGCCTGCGCTTAATTCGCACGCGTCTTGCGGCGCACCGAACGCGCAGTACACGGGCTGCGCCATGTGGTGCCCAGCAAGATTGCGTTCAATTGCATCTTCATCCACGCGCACGCGCCGCCATCCAGCGGGCAATCGAACGCCTGCACACTGCGGTCCACTTTCGCTACTGGAGCCTGCACTCGCGCTGGTCACAATGTCATCCACCGTTCCCGCAAACACTTCTATCGCGGCGCATGAAGCAAGTATGCGCTGCACTTCAGCTGCATAGTGATACTTGTCACACTGCGCGCGCGGACCGCGCACAGCAGCACCCTTTGACATGTTGAGCACCTTGAAGAGAATGCCAGCATGATCCGTTGCTCGCGCCATCACCCCGCCGAGCGCGTCGATCTCGCGAACCATCTGTCCCTTGGCAAGTCCGCCGATCGCAGGGTTGCAACTCATGGCACCGATCTTGCCTGGATCCATCGTCACTAATGCCACGCGTCCACCTGCGCCGAGCGCCGATGCAGCAGCCCATGCAGCTTCAACGCCTGCATGACCGCCACCAATGACAATGACGCCGAAGCGTTCCATCCCGGCAGGATAGATGAGCGCGCACGGTTCGCACGCGCGTTGCGCGCGATATCGATTCAATCACTTCACCAAGCGCGCACGACCCGGCACAACAGGCTCCCGCAGCGCATCAATCTCGCCATCAAGGTGCAACTTTGCAACGCTGCTTGCGGTAATTGAATTCACGATCGCGCTCCGCATAGAAACCTTCGCTCCATCGCCGATGGTGATCCGGCTATCCGGCGCGTAGCAATGACCATCTACTGCAATGACGGCTGTATCAGAGATGTTCCAGTCTGCCCAACTTCCGCGCTGCACAATCCAGTGGCCCGGCCATTCTTGCCACGCATTCCCGGCAGTTCCCACCACCGAACTGCCTTCGGAGAGGTTGAACGCCGCACCGTCCGCAAGCTGAATGGTGGCTGCATCCAATTCAAGAACCGCAGAACCGGAAAGAGAAATGCCCGAAGCAAACTGATGTACTCCTGGGTCAAGAACAATGTTTCCCCCCGAAGCCACCAGACTCTGATGAACTCCCGGAGACAAATGCGTGAACCCGAGTCCATCATGGTCGATCGGTTCAGCCAAGCCCGCATTGATGATGGACATCGCAATCAACGCAAACGGATCGTCCGGTATATCTGTCTGATTCTTAATGGCGCCTGCAATGTGCGTTCCACTTGTCTCGTCCATCGTTCCCGGAACGCGCACGATCGGTACTTCGATGCGCGCGCCGCCAACAAGGCGCACTGCTAACTGACTGTTTGAGGCCAACGTCACTCCACCGCGCGCCGTCATCAACGCGGATCCTTCCATATCGATCCCTGATCCCGAATCAGCAACGACCAACAATGAAGTGATATGACGCGGCGGGTTGTAGACCGCAATACTGGTTCGCTCCAAGGTCACCGGTGGCACTTTGAAGAGTCCGTTGAAGATCAGCGATGGCGCCCCGTTCGGGTGATCAGCAGCGAAGCGAACGGTAACTCTGGCGGCTGGTCCGCCATTCTCGTTACTTGAAAAAGACCTGGAATCCTCATCCCAAACACCAAACTGAACATCACCGCCCCCGGCAGGACCTTCAGCAATCAGTACGACAATCGGACCATTCGGACCAGTATTCGCACCAGCCGCCGCGAATGCATCTGCACGAACCGCATCGGGGCCATCGGCATGACGGGCTGCTGCTGCCAAGGCGATTGCATCAGCAGCGGTCTTGGCTTTATGAGCAGACCGAGCCACTATTCCGATTTCAACCCCAATCCATGCGAAAAGCAGTAGGACCGGGAACAAAAAGACCAGTTGAACGGTCGAAAAACCTCGGGACTGCTGCCGCCGGCGACAGCCGTGTTGGTGCCATCTGGGCATAACTTGGGGGATGAAGTCAAGAGAAGCGATATTGAATGATATTCTAGTTTGGGCTGCTACCTGATCCAACTCATTCGTCGACACATCTGATGACTCACACCATTCTTGCATTCGCAGGCTCCGCACCGGTTAAAGTCATCCCGGCGTGGATATGGCTTCTTTTGATAGCTGCAGGCGTGGTGGCCTCAGTAACGGATCTGCGCAGCACCCGCATTCCCAACTGGCTCACACTACCCCTCCTAGCGGGCGGGTTGTTGTACGCCAGCGCTCAGGGCGGTCTTCCGGCGGTCGGACAGGCCGGAGCCGGAGTCGTTGCCGCCGGACTTCCCTTGGTCATTGCGTACATCCTGTTCGGCGGTGGAGCGGGTGACGCAAAGCTCATGATCGCGTTCGGCAGCTGGTTGGGAGGTGATGCCTCAATAATCCTGACGCTTGGGGTGGCAGTTACCGGTTTCTTGCAATCCATGACGGTAATCATCAGTCGCCATGGTCTCCGAGACGTTCCAATCACCATTCTTCACAGCCTTGGCATGGTTCAGTTCGCCGCTGCGCAGGCTGTGCGCGGCAAGTTCATAGGACCAGTCGAAGACGAGGGCATAGTCCCAAATGCGCCAAACAGGGTGTCTCGCCCGCGCCCGAAGGGGTGGATCCCGTTCGCACCAGCCATTCTCGCCGGCACGATCCTGGCGTGGTGGTACTGGGAACACCGCGGAGCACTGCGTTGAACCGCCCAAACCACCCACATCGCACACTCCGCCGCGGCGCGGAGGCTGTCGAACTGGTGTTCGCCATGCCCATTCTGCTCCTCGTGACGTTCGCAGGATTTGAGTACGGCTGGGTGATACTCCGCAGCATTCAACTTGAGCATGCAGCACGGATCGGCGCACGCGAGTCGGCTCTGTCTGGAGCCACTGCCGAGAGCATTGAGGCGACCATCCGCACATCACTGACTGATGTGGGAATGCCGGACGCCACCGTCACCATTACGCCCGCAGACCCCACCGCCGCTGTCGCGGGCACATCAATCACAGTGGAAGTTGAGGTGGAATATGCGTCTGTCCAACTCTTGGGATTGAGCCGATTGATGCCATTGCCGCAGTCGCTCCGAGGTCGGGCATCCATGGTGCGCGAGCCCGACTCGTAAATGCGGGACTTCGCCGCGCTCTAGCAAATAGTTATCGGACATTATAGTGGTCCCGCGAGCGATTTTTCATCGCCGGCGGTTCTTCCAACTAGCCCTGCAGTTTCTCGAAACTGCTCAGGAAACGCCGATAAAGACTTTCACCCGATAACGCCCTCGCGTGACTGGACCATGCCTGAAATGCCAAGGAACAGACTGCTCATCATCGGCATCGCGCTGTCTTTCGTAGCGGCCATCTTGGTCTATGTCGTCGTATCGAGGTTGAGTGATAGCGGCAGTCGCGGGGCGCGCCCTGCTTCGCTGCCAATGGGTTACGCCAGCACTGATTTGCCAGCTGGGCATCTCATAGTGACAGCGGATCTGCAATCAGATCGCGGCGTCAAGGGCTCCTCCGGCGAGCGAGTCCTCTCAGCGGGTGGCGCAGCAGAGGGACGAACGCTGGTGGCTCCTGTTCAGAAGGGTCAACTGATTCGCGAAGAGGACTTAGCTGCACGCGGTTCCGGCGAGGCAATTGCGAGCCAACTTGAGCCTGGGTATCGGGCAATTACCGTCACCCTGCGCGACGCGAGCCCTGGCGTTGCGCTTTATCCCGGCGCCATGGTTGATGTCTTGGCAACACTTGAGGTTCCGATTCGCGGCACCAGCCAAAAAGAAACCATCACGCGCACTGTGCTTGAACGAAGCCGGGTGCTTGCTGTCAATGACGACGCTGTTGGCACTCGCGCCGTAATCAGTACCGATCGAAAGTCACCCGTGCGTCGCCTGAGCGTCACACTTGCAGTCACGCCCGACCAAGCTACGCAAGTGGAACTTGCGAGCACGCGCGGCGTAATCGGAATCACACTGCGCTCTGCTGACGAGGGCTCCAATGTTCAATCCGGGGCGGCGCCGACATCTGCAAACGCTGTGATGGGACGCCAGAACCAAGCTGCAGATGGTTTGCCAACCTCTCAAGGCG
The DNA here is from genome assembly GCA_947474065.1 of Planctomycetaceae bacterium. GTDB lineage: Bacteria > Planctomycetota > Phycisphaerae > Phycisphaerales > SM1A02 > UBA966. The sequence continues at coordinate 9,001 of CANJHD010000047.1, read as the reverse complement.
CAACATCACCGGCGCGCAATCCGCAAGGTTCATCCAACTCCGCATCAGGTTGCGATACAGCTGGTCTTGAACTGCGGCTGAAGCAATTCTTTGGCGTGGATCTCAAGGCAGAAGACCTCGGCGGCACCATCGCACTGCGCGGCGCCATGCCGAATGCGGGTACCGCCGTTCAAGTACGAAACTTCATGACCTCAACAGGACTTCGCTGGGTGGATGTAACGCGCATCGCCGGAGTCCAACAGGTGCAACTCAAAGTTCGCATTGCAGAGGCGAGCCGTACTGCGCTGCGTGAACTTGCCGCGGGTGCAATCATCGGTGGCAACAGTGTCTTCGGTGGCGTGCAGTCGCCGGGCGGCACGCCGTTCCAGCCCGTGAACATTCAACCAACGCCCGGAAAGCCAGTTGGTGACCCGCGCTTTATGTACGGCAACAACCCAGTCACCAGTGCCACCACGCTCTTTGCTGGCGTGACGGGCGCGGATCTTGAGGTCTACCTACAGGCACTCAGTGAAAACCGTTACATCCGGTTGCTTGCAGAGCCAAACCTTGTTGCCGTGAGCGGCGAGAGCGCCACATTCCTCGTTGGCGGCGAGTTCCCGATTCCAATAGTCCAAGGCTCGGTGGTTGGCGGTGGTAGCACCATCACCATTGAGTACAAGGAGTTCGGCATCCGCCTCAACTTCCGACCCGAAGTTCTTGGCGATGGCCGTATACGCTTGGAAGTAGCACCCGAAGTCAGCGAACTCAGCCAAATTGGCGCACTGAACCAAAACGGATTCACGATTCCTAGTTTAGTGACCCGCCGTTCAAGCACCACTGTTGAACTCAACAGCGGTCAGTCATTCGCCACCGCTGGACTGCTACGCAGTTTGGAACAGGCCACTGTCGCGCGCGTGCCGGTGCTCGGCGACATCCCAGTCTTTGGAGCACTGTTTCGCAGCGTTCGCTACGAGCAAGCGCAAACTGAGTTAGTCATCATGGTCACTGCCAATCTGGTGGAGCCGCTTTATGACGGCATGGATCGCCCCATGCCAGGTGACCTCTATGAGGCTCCCAATGACTGGGAGTTGTTCATGAACGGACAGACTGCTGGCGCAGTTGCCATCGGTAGCCCCATGGCGCGCCTGAAGGTCCTTGGTCTTGCATCCATCCGCGGCCCAGGCGCATGGCGCCGCCCGGATGAGGCTCGAACGTTGGCTGCCGATCCCTTACCGACCGCGAGTGGCACCACGCATGCAGCGCCAGTTGCCAGCGCGACCAAGAGCGAGACAGTGACCCCGTGAACCCTGGTGAAGCAGTGACGCTCGGACCTGCCGAATCAGCCGTACTGCGGCGGGAGTTGCACGAGCGCCTTCTTGCCACATTTGACTTTGTTGCCGCTGCAAAACTCAGCCGCGAACACCTCATCGCTCAGTGCAGTGCTCGCATTCAAGACCTCCTTGACCGCTCTGGGCATACGGTCTCAGACGACTTCCGCGCACACATGGTGCAGGGCGTACTCGATGACGTCTTCGGGCTCGGACCACTTGAGCCGCTCTTCGCCGATGATGAAATCACTGACATTCTGGTGGTCGGCGCCGATCGCGTGTTTATCGAGCGCAAGGGCAAGTTGCACGAAAGCAGCGCCAAGTTTCGGGATAACGCCCACCTCATGCATGTCATCCAGCGCATCGTTCGCAACGCGGGACGGAGGATCGATGAACGCTCTCCGATGGTTGATGCCCGCCTGCCGGACGGATCGCGCGTCAATGCCATCATCCCGCCACTTGCAGTCGACGGCGCACAACTCAGTATCCGCCGATTTCCTGCCCGCGCATTAGGTCTTGATTGGCTCGTCGAGCGTGGCTCTCTTCACGCCACAACCGCGAACCTCCTTCGCGCCGCAGTCGCTGGCCGCCTCAACATCATCATTTGCGGCGGCGCGGGTGCTGGCAAGACCACCCTCCTCAATGCGGCCTCGGCATCACTTGGCCCACGCGAGCGCATCATCACCATTGAAGATGCAGCCGAGTTGCGTCTTGAAGGCGCACATGTCGTGCGGCTTGAAACACGCGCTGCCAATGTGGAAGGCGTCGGAGTAGTGGCGGCCAGCGACCTGCTCCGCAATGCGTTGCGTATGCGCCCCGATCGCATCATCGTTGGCGAGTGCCGCGGTGCGGAAGCGTTCGACATGATGCAAGCAATGAACACGGGTCACGAGGGATCCATGACCACCCTCCACGCCAACAGTGCGCGCGATGCTCTTCATCGCCTTGAATCCATGCTCGCCATGGGCGGCATCAATATGCCTTTGCGCGTACTCCGAGACTACGTGGCATCCGCCATCAATCTAGTCATACATGTAACGCGACTGCCGGACGGGCGTCGCGTTGTCAGCGAAGTATGCGAAGTTGAAAACGCGACGGACGACGGTGTGAACGTGCGCGTGCTGCACTCGTTCCGACTGATCCGAGTGCACGACGACCAAGTAGAAGGTGTGTTCGAAGCAACCGGGAACACACCAAACTTTCTTTCCCGCCTCGCTTCGCGCGGCATCACTCTTGATTCAAAGACCTTTGCGGCCGGACCACTCAGTGCGGAGTCTTCGGCGTGAGCGCCCTGAGCCCCACACTCTGGGCGCCCGTGCTCGCTGCTGCTGCCGTTGGCACAGCGTGGTACTTCCTGGCGATAGGGCCGGAACGCCGTCGACAACAGCTCAAGGCTCAGTCAGGTGACACGAGTCCTCAAAGTACTCCGAATGCATTTGCGGCACCCCTGATGCCGCCCGTTCACTCGGCTCAATCGCACGCGACGTCGTTGCTGCAAAATCCGCGTGTTCAACCCTACCTCGGCTTGATAGGCGCCGGACTCGTCTGGATCGTTGTCGGGCGCAGCGGTCCAGCCATTGCATTTTTTGCATTCTGGTACGCCGCCAGCACACTCTTGCGCGTACGAAAGCGCAACAAACGCACAATCGAAGATGAGCGATGCGCGCTCCATGCCGTTAGCACCGCAAGCCGAGCACTACGTGCGGGCATACCCATCGCTGGAATGTTGCAGATACTTGCGGCCGAGGGAGAGGGCGTCGCTGGAACAGCATTTCAAGAAATCGTCCAACGGGAGAACCTTGGCGAAGAATTACCTACAAGCGTCCGCTGCGTCCTGCTGAATTCGTCGCTACCTGCGTTTCGGGCCTTTGGACTGGCGCTGCTTGTGCAATTTGAGGCAGGCGGAAACATCGCCGACACCACTGACCGGCTTGCGACCGCACTCGTCGACCGAGGACGAATTCGGCGCCGCGCCAAGACCATTCTCGCCTACGGGCGTAGTGCCGCCACATTGGTGGCCATGGGCCCATTATTAGTGATACCTGTCATGTCGATGATCTTCGACGGCTACGCCGATTTTATTATGAATCGACTAGCTGGCAACATCCTCGTCGCCGTTTCAGCCATCATGCTTGCAGTCGGTCTCGTGTCTGTGCACCGCATTTGTAGAATTGAAATCGCAGGCAGTAGGAGGATGACATGAGTGGTGCTCACGCAACAGCATCCAATGCGCCGCCGACGGACGCCGCCATGAATCTCCCTGCAGCAGCGGCTGCACCTTTGCACATGCTCGCCCCCCTGGTGCCTGCGTCTTACCGTCGGCAATTGATGGCGGCTGGTATCACCGACCCCAATGCACAGGCATCCTTTCTTGCGATGCATGTGCTCACAATCGGCGTCGGCGCACTCGCCGCTGTGTGGTTACTACTCGGAAAGAATCCATCACTGACTGTATGTCTTCCCGCGGCATTGATTGGCGGGATGGCCGGATGGTGGATTCCGCGATCATGGCTTGAAGGAAAGCAGAGCCAGCGACGGATCGACATTCTCACTGACTTCCCGGTCATGCTTGACCTGATGCAAATCTCGCTCGAGGGCGGCATGGGACTACCAGCCGCGTGGGATGTGGTGACCGCAACCATCACTGGTAGTGGCGACGCAATGGCTCAAGAGATGCGAAGAGTGAGTGTCGAAGTCAACTTCGGAGCTAGTTGGCGGGACGCCCTCGACGGCGCATATGAACGGACCGGAGTCATGGAGTTTCGGTCGCTGGGATCACTTCTCCAACAGACTGAGCGGTTCGGTACTGAACTGTCAAAAATGATTCTGGTTTTGTCAGATTCACTACGGAACGAGGAACTCGAATCTCTCGAGGAACGCGCGAATCAAGCATCCGTCTTGGTACTGATTCCGATCGGAGGACTGCTTCTGCCATCCATGCTTCTGCTCCTAGCCGGTCCACCACTCATCATGATCGTCGAGACTGTGCAACGGGTCAACCCAGACTGAGTCCGCGCTTGCAAATGAGGAACTGCACGAATGTCATTCACACTCAACTCATCACATCTCCTGACCGCAACTACCGTCGGCGGTGCAATACTGTCACTCATCGGTTGCGGAAGTCCGCCAAAGGCCCCGCCAGATCGGCGTGTCATCAAGGACGATGTCCAGTACGCCGCAGACCAGCAATTTGTCAAAGACCCCTTTGATGAGCAGGCACGCCTTGGCATAGTCCGCCAGCGAACACTCTTTGAGGCTGACTTTCAGAGCGATTCTGCCACGCTATCTCCACTCGGTCGCAAAGACGTCACCATCCTTGCTCAAGCGGTTCGCGAAGACGGCGGCAGCATCTCTATCCGACAAGAATCCGTCAATGCCGAACTGTATGCCGCCCGGGTCGCCGAAGTTCGCGCGCGACTTGTTGCCGCTGGCATTCCATTGGATCGCATTGTCATTGTCGATCGCCCGGCAGGTGGCGCCGGTCAGGCCACCACTGATGCGCTTGTGGTTCGCAAACAAGTCCGCAGCACCCCGCTGCCGAACCCGAGTGGTGAAAAATTGAATCCGCAGGGCGGCTCAGCTCCTGTACAAGGAAGCCCATGAATATGCACACAAGACCAATGATGTTTCTGGCCACTCCAATGGTTGCGTCGATCCTGCTACTCGCAGTTGCTTGCCAATCCACCGATGACAAACCCAAGGATTGGTTCGAGGGCGGACCCATGCAACCCGCCAACGCAGACACGATGCAAATGACTGCCCGCGTGCTCGCGACCAAAGGACGAACGGAGCAAGCTGGGTTTCTGCTCAACCGAATGGTCGCAGAGTTCCCCGATCACCTTGGTACATACACGGAAGGCGCTGAAGTGCTACTTATTGAGGGTCGCGTGGCGGAGGCCATCAAGTGGCTCGATCGCGGACTTGTTCGATTCCCGAACCAATCAATCCTGCTCAACGACCGAGGGATGTGCCACCTGCTTGCCGCTGATATCCCCGCCGCAACCCGGGACTTTGAGAGCGCATATGCAGCCGATCCCGTCGATGCCGACTATGTCTCCAACCTCGCATTAGTGAAGGCACTTGCTGGCGATGAGGCTGGGGCGACACAACTTTGGAACCGGGTGGTACCTCCAGAAGACGTTGAGTCGAACCTAAAAATCACTCGACTAGCGCGCGTGAAGTTCAAAGCCGCCAACCAGTAACACGCCCTGTGAGAGGGGTGTTCTTCAGTCGCTTGAGCGCCAAGCACGCGAAGTTATCTACTAACCCTGCCTCGTTGCCGCGAAAGTGAAGGATTTTTCGCTAAAATCAGTGGGAACATTCAAGGCGCATGCTAAACTCCCGACAGTCGAACATCACCATGATGGTCGCGAATCTCAGACACTCAATTTTAGGGAATGTAAACCATGAATATCGCAAACAAGATCATGAACTTCATCAAGGACGAACGCGGCTCCGAAGGCGTCGAGTACCCGATCATCGTTCTAGTGACCGCCGGTGGTGGCGCAGCTGGCATGATGGAGCTCAAGGACGCAACCCAGGACCAGACCGATTCGATGATCAACGTCGTTACGCACGTTGATGTCGGTTAATTTCGTCACCGTTTGAAACAACAGCAAGGCCCCGCCAATTGGTGGGGCCTTGCTCTTTTTTGTTCTTACCGATCTACACTCGCCACCCCATGTTTAGCTCCATCACGCTCGGATCGTCCCGCTCGCCTGTCACTGTCGTCGGGGTCACCTCGGACGGCAAGACTGTTCCAGCCGCGCATGCCAAGGTGCAGGCCGTTGCGGACGCGCTCGATACCCCGGGCTTCGCCGCCGAAAACGGTGAGGTACTCGCAGCCGGTGCCAATCATGTGCTCTTAGGTCTCGGCGACCCTGCCCTCCTCACCGCCGCCACCGTGCGCGTTGCTGCAGCCAAGCTCGTCCGCGTGCTCGACCGCCGCAACGATAAGTCCATCAGCGTGGATCTCTCTGCGGGGTTCCCAAAGAACCGTACTGATGTGGAAGCGCTCGGCCGGGCATTCGCTGAAGGGCTTGCCATGGCCAACTGGCGCGTTGATCACTTTGACGGCGCTGCCTCACGCAAAGCGGAGCGCGGCGGTGCGTTGGTGATTGAAGCAGCGGACGCCGACTTTGCAGACGGCATTCGACGCGGCCTCCTACTCGGCGGCGCAGTGAATTACGCACGAACGATCGGTGCCACGCCTCCCAATATCTGCAACCCCGCATGGGTTGCCGCGCAGGCCAAGAAATTAGCGCGCGACACCGGTCTCAAGTGCAAGGTCATTGATCACGCGCAGGCCAAGAAGATGGGCATGGGCGGCTTGGCCACCGTGAGCCACAGCAGCGTCTCCAAGGGCTGCCTGATTCACATTTCACACATGCCGCGCAAGCGTTCGCGCGCCGCCAAGGGCAAGCGTTTGGTCTTGGTTGGCAAGACCCTCACCTATGACACCGGCGGCTACAGCCTGAAGGTGAACAACGGGATGAAGGGCATGAAGTACGACAAGCTCGGCGGCTGCGCCGTGCTTGGCGCGATGAAAGCGATCGCCGAACTGAAGTTGCCGATTGAAGTGCACGCCCTGCTTGCCGTTGCTGAGAACATGGTCTCCGGCGACAGCATGCGTCCCGACGACATCATCACCATGTACAACGGCGTCACCGTTGAAATCACCAACACGGATGCCGAAGGGCGCCTCGTGCTTGCCGACGCGCTCACCTACGCGGAGGAAGACTTGGAAGCCACAGCGATCATCGACGTTGCCACGCTGACGGGCGGCGTAGTGGTTGCGCTCGGACACTTCTGCGCAGGCTGGTTCTGCAACGACGAAGGCCTGTCAAAAGCAGTCGAGGCAGCGAGCGCCGAGAGCGGCGAGAAACTCTGGAAGCTCCCGCTATGGAAGGAGCACAAGGACTTCATGCGCGGCCAACATGCAGACCTGATCAACTCGAATCCGCAGCGCAGCGCGCACCCGATCCAGGGCGCGGCGTTCCTGAGTTACTTCGTGGACGAGAAGACTCCGTGGGCGCACATTGATATCGCGGGGGTTGGCAACATCGATAGTGGCAATGACGTGTGCGTTGCGGGACCCACCGGCTGGGGCGTCCGCCTGCTCACTGACCTCGTGGAGAATCAATCAAAGTAGTGCCGTTCAGCCCCTCGGGGCAATTGCGGGCTACTTGGTTGGCGCGCGACCTTCTTCGATCTCGAGGATCTTGCGAATGCGGCGCTCGTGACGGCCGCCTTCAAAGTCGGTCTTCATGAAGGTGTCCACGATGCGCTTCGCAAGCGTGGTTCCTGTGAGGTCTGCGCTGAGGCACAACACATTGGCATTGTTGTGAGTACGGCTGAGTTGCGCGCTCAATTCATCCTGCGCGAGCGCAGCCAGCACGCCCTTCACCTTGTTCGCCGCAATGCACATGCCGATGCCGGTGCCGCACATCAAGATGCCACGGTCCGCCTTGCCATCCGCCACGGCGCGCGACACCAGATAAGCAACATCCGGGTAATCACACATACTGCCCGCGCAGTCGCCAAGAAGTTCCACATCATGGCCGTCCGCCTTCAGGTGTTGAACCAAGGCAGAAACGGTTTGAAAACCACGATGATCGGAGCCAACGGCAACTCGCATGGTTCGTCAACTGTACCCCAAGCAGACCGCGCGCCGCGCATGCCCCCTCCTTGCCGCTTTCTCTAAAGCAATTCCTTCAGCCGGCCCGGTAGCACCCGCGATAATCGCCCTGCTAGCGCGTCGTATGCCGCCTGCCCCATGCCAATCGGGTCATCAAGGTCGCCCGCTGGATCAAGCATCTGCACCTTGTCTTGGTCAGGTTCACCGCCCACAAGAGATCGAGCTGCCACCATGTGCGAGCGCGTCATGGTGAGCACCACCGATGCCTTACGAATCATTTCCGGAGTCAATCGTTTGGAATGACCATCAAACGAAATTCCCAGTTTCTTGAGTGACGCAAGGGTCTCGCTCGATACGGGGCTTCCGTCCCATGCGGCCAATCCAGCGGACGCAACAAAGACTTCACTTCCATGACCGGGCACCTTTCCTGACTCAAGGACAGTGCGCGCAATCGCTTCGGCCATCGGGGACCGACAGGTGTTTCCAGTACATACAAAGAGGACGGTCTGCACACGCGGCATGGTACGGACCGAAGCCACTCAGTTCATGATGCGTCATTCGCGGTGAGATTCGGCGCCGTAGGAGTTACCGACTCATCCGCCTCGTGCGGGTCGCCACTCGGATCAAAGGCGGCCTGACAGAAAGCGCATCGATATACCGGCGGCTCCCACGCTGGTCCCTGCTGCTCGCGACAGCGCGGGCACACTCCGCGGCGCAGGTACGGACGGGTCGTCTTTCGTGACAGAGCGCCAATGGCGTCGCCGAGCAATACCGCCGGAACCAACAGAAATATTGACAGCAAGACCATAAAGATCGCGATGAGGGGCAGCGTGAAGGTGCCCACGAAGGCAATCCCAAACGCGCCGAGGTACAGAAAAAACACCGTAACCCCATAGTGGGCGCGAAGGGCGGCAAAGAACCGCTGAAGCATGCCCGAATCGTACGCCGCCGCGGCGTCCGCCCGGATCCGGCTACACTGAATTTCCGCAAAAACAGCACACGGGAGCAAAGCACATGTCAGCGCACCTCAAGGTCAACTGTGACCGATCAGCAATTG
>CANJHD010000046.1 GCA_947474065.1 Planctomycetaceae bacterium | reverse complement strand
GACTCGAACCCGCAACCACCGGCGTGACAAGCCGGAACTCTAACCAATTGAGCTACCACCCCTTCGGGGCCGACAACCGCTCGAAAGCGGGTGCCGGAGGGGAAATGATAGCGAGTTCCGGCGGGGATGCAAGACCGTGCGGGTCCCAAAATCACGGGCAAACACGTTGAGAAACGCTTCGGGAAATGCAGCCAAATTCCACCCGCGGCGCTCAATCTCGCAGCATCAGTCTTCCGCCCAGTTTGTCCCATACGAAGAACTGACAACAAGCGGAACGCGCAACTTCATGGCCCCCTCCATGGCTTCCCGGACGGTCGCTTCAAGCGCCACGCGATCTGCCTCTGGCACTTCAAAGACCAGTTCATCGTGAATTTGTAGCAACATGCGCGCACTTGGAACACGCGTGGGTAACTCGCGATAAATCCGAAGCATGGCGCACTTAATCAGATCAGCCGCGCTGCCCTGCACCACCGTGTTGATGGCAATGCGTTCACCGAGCGCCCGCTCCGCACCGTTACGACTCAGAATCTGCGGCACCGGTCGACGCCGCCCCAAGATGGTGGCCACGTAGCCATGCTCGTGCGCCTCTTGCACACAGCGCTGCAGGAACGCATCGATCCCGGCAAAGCGACGCTTGTAGTCATCGATGATCTGCCGCGCGCGTTCGTTCGAGGTTCCCGCGCCCAAGCGGCGCGCGAGACCCCATGCGGTAATGCCGTAGACGATCCCAAAGTTCACCATCTTGGCCGCACTGCGCTGCTCATCCGTGACATCACTCAAGACCGCGCCGTACACCTCCGCCGCAACCGCGCGATGGATGTCCGTACCCGCCTCAAACGCTGCGATCAAACTCGGATCCTCAGAGAGATGCGCCAAGACGCGCAACTCAATCTGCGAATAGTCGAGCGAAAGCAATACATTGCCCGGCGCAGCAACAAACGCCCGACGGATAGCGCGCCCCACATCACTGCGAATCGGAATATTCTGCAGATTCGGATCGCTCGAACTCAGGCGACCGGTAGCAGTGACCGTCTGGTGGAAGCTCGCGTGAATACGCCCAGTCTTTGGGTTGATCGCTTCGCGCAGCGCCACCAAATAGGTGCCCACTAACTTGGTGAGTTGTCGGTACTCAAGAATCTGCGCGGGCAGTAATGTCTCGACCGTCGGGTCGAGCGTCAATTTCTCCAAGACCTCCACATCCGTCGATGCTCCCGTCTTGGTCCGCTTCACCACTTTCAGACCAAGCCCCGATGGCGAATCACTTGGATCATTGAACAAGATCTCCGCAAGCTGCTTAGGAGAATCAATGTTGAACGGCCGCGGCGCTGACTGCTCAATCCGCTCCCGCAGCGCTCCAATACGCACCTCGAGACCACGACGCTGGCGCTCCAATTCATCAGGATCGACTTGGATGCCATTCCATTCCAACTCAGCGAGCACTTCGACCAGTGGCACCTCGGTGGTTCGATACAACTCACCAAGACCCATGGCGTCCACCTGCGCCTCGAGCGCCAATGCAAGGCGCAGCGCGACATCCGAATCTTCGGCGGCGTACGGCCCGGCAATTGATAGGGGCGCCTCATCAAAGCGGCGCTGATGACGCCCGCTTCCAATCAGGTCCGTGATGGGAATGCAGCGATGCTCAAGAATTGCCTCGGCCAACGCATCCATCTTGTGCGTGCTGCGCGTGGCATCCACAACATAACTCGCCACCATGCTGTCACCCGCAAGACCAGCAACGCGAACGCCGGCAGCGCGCAGTGCAATGATGTCAAACTTGGCGTTGTGGGCGGTCTTGCGAATCGTCGCGTCCGTGAGCAGCGGTCCAACCCGCGCCAGAACGGCTGCCTCATCAAGGTGCGTCTCCGGTTCCGGCGAGCGGATAGGAATGTAAACAGCCTTACCCGGCTCGAACGCCATACTGATGCCGCAGAGATGCGTCGACACCGGATTGAGGGACGTTGTTTCAGTATCGAACGCAAGCAACGCGCCGGGCGCCCCCGCACTCTTCGGCGTACAGGCTTGACGCGCCGACGCCACAAATGCATCAAGCTCCGCCACGGTGCGCAGCGTGCGATAGTCGCCACGCGCACTGGCCTGCATCGCCAATCCATCCAACGCCGGCGCCGTGAAGACGTCTTCCGGCGGCGGATTGAACAACCCGAAATCTTCTGCTGGCGCAGCCCGCGCTACTGGTGCTGCCGATGCGCTAAAGAGCGAACCGCCAACCGGCGCGCCCCCACTTCCACCACCGCTTCCACCCCCACTTCCAACTTTCGGCGCGTGCGCCCCCAACCACCCGCGCAATTCCTGCGCGATGCGATTGAAACCCAACTGATGAATTGCATCCAGGAGCGCAACGGCATCCGCGCGACCGGGATCAACCCGCGCGGATTCCAGCGTGAAATCCACCACCACATCATCCTTCAACACCACCAATGACTTGGAAAGCGGCAAGATGCCACGCTGCGCCGCAATCGCCTCGCCAGTCTTGCCCTTCACTTTGTCAAGATTGGCAAGCAGCGCATCGAGCGATCCAAATTCCGTGATGAGTTTGGCAGCGGTCTTAATACCAATGCCGCGCACCCCCGGAACATTGTCAACCGGATCGCCCATGAGTGCCAGCATGTCAACCACCTGGTCAGGGCGAACTCCCTTTGAATCAAAGAGCTCCTCCACCCCAAGCGTCTTGTCTGACTGCGGATCAAAGAGATGCGTGCGCTCGTCAACAAGCTGGCCAAGATCCTTATCACGGCTCACGATCTTGATCTCAAGATCCGGTTGCTCGCGGCGCATGCGACGCACCACCGTGGCGATGGTGTCATCCGCCTCTACTTCAGCCACCGCGAGCACCGGCACCGACATCTGCTTCAAGAGCGCAACGCATCGCTCAACCTGCTGATGCAGATCCTCGGGCGCCGGTTTGCGATTTGCCTTGTATTCCGGATAAATCTGCGAACGAAACGTGCCCCGATCACCCGCCGCATCAATGACCACCGCGAGGTACTCCGGGCGATCCTGACGCAGAAGTTTCAACAGCATGCCCATGAAACCAAAGGTCATGTGCGTTGGTTCATCAGTGACCGGACTGCGCATCCCTGGCCGGATGGCGTGGTAAGCGCGAAAGAATTGCGCGTGACCGTCGATCAGATAGAGAGTGGCCATGAATAATTCAGCGGTCCGTTTAGCCCGGACTTGCCGAGTGAATGGTGGCGATCGTTGCAGACTCCGCAGCGAGCGGGCTTCGACCGCGCCGCGCCATCACCGTGGTCGCAATCTCCATAAACTTGTCGAGTCGGAATCGACGTTCGCCGTCATCAGTGACCCACGCAAACGGCTCGATCGCGCCGATCACCGCAGCGCCCGCCGCCCACATGGCTCCAGTGCCAATGGATGCGCCAGTCATGATGCGCGTACCGATCGCAAGCTTCGCGTGATCGCCAATGATGCATCCCATGAACTGTCGACCAGTGCGTTCGAGCGGTCCACTCGGACGCAGGCGCATGGCAACATCTCCGTACGTGTTGAGCAGGTTGGAATTGATTGTTCCTGCACCAAGATTCACCCACTCGCCAAGGAGCGCGTCGCCAAGATGACCATCGTGCGCCTTGTTGGTGCAACCCTGGAAGATCACCGAGCCAATCTCGCCAGCAGCGCGGCATTGCGGCCCAAGCGCGGTCCGCGCCTTGATCACTGATCGATCGGACACAATGGTCTTCGCCCCGACGAATGCAGGACCGGTGATAATGCTTCCGTGCCGGACTTCAGCACCGCGGTCAATCAAGATTGCACCGCCCGTCGTGTCAAAGACAACACCAACGCCGACGCGCGCCGTTGCGTGAATATGTAACCGCTCCACCCCAACGTGGGCGGCGTGCGCTGGCAGAACGCCGCGTTCGCTTGCTTCCCATGTCGCGGACACGGCTTCGATGTCTGCGGCAATGGCTGAGCCAAACCGCGTTGCATCAAGAAGGTGCCACGGGCGCGACCACAGCGGAATGTCCGTTGTCGTCACCGCGATCTCCGCACTCAGTTGCGGCGAACCCGCCGCAACGCTTGCAATGAATGACTGCAATGCTGAACCAGCGAGACGCGCGGCGACAATCGATCCGTCGCGATCGACGATCGCAGCACCAGCATGAAGTGCATCGAATTTCTCGCGCAGCGCTGCATCCATGCGCGCATGCATGCGCCCGTTCACACAGATCGCAGCCGCGACAGGAGCAGTTGCCTCAGCGCCCAACCGCTCGGCGACAAGTGCTGCGTACTGACGGCCCGTCGCCACCCGCACGGGATGCGTGCGCAGCGCCACGGCGCATTCGAGCAGCGTCAGACCACCAGTGCGCTGTTCAAACGAGGCACGCAGGTCAGAGAGCGGACCGAGGTCGCCACGGCCGTCGTCAAAGAGGAGGATCGCCGAGACTTGTTCCATTGGTGGAAGCGTATCGCGGGCTCAGTCGTTGCCGCGGTGCACCCGGGACCCGCCCGCAAAGCGCGGTCCGGCAGTTGCGAAGCCCCACACGGTGAGCGTCGCCTGCAATCCCCATGCCGGCAGAATGGCAAAGAGCGCGGAGAAGAGCGCGTCGAGGATGTCCGAGCCAACCGCAGCCGCGCCACTGCCGCCGCCCCACAATGGAAACAGGTCGGCATAGGCGGAACGAATTCCAGCGATTGCAATAAAGGCGAGCGAAGCCAAGAGCGCGCAGTTGAATGTGGAGAACGCCACGGTGAGCACATTGCGGCGATAAAGCCACGCCCGGGTCTCAAGGACACACCACGCACCTGCCGCGCATGCCAAGACATGCGGCCCAAACACCACCACTGCCCGCGGCGCGTCAATTCCCACGCCGAGCGCCGGGTGCATGGCATCAAGCCAGAACCCAAGGATCATTGCCGCCCAGATCGCCGCACTGCGCGAGGCGTACAACGACACAAATGCCAAGAGGAGCGGCCAAAGCTGCGGAACATGCCCGCCGATTGCAAATGCCGGCATGAGCGCGGCATCAAGACTCAGTACCAATGCCATGACGGGGATGAAGATCCACCATCTCACTTGGCGACTCCTGCGCCGCGCGCACCCTGGCCCCGCGGCTGACCTTCACCCGGCACGCGCACCTTCACCACCACGTGGGTGACGCGCGCGGGATCCGATTCCATCCGCACCGTAATGCGCCCGCGGAGCGGATTCGCGTCGAGTTTGCCGACTGATTCAACCACGCCGATCCGCATCCCTTGTGCCGCGGGACGCCAGCCGGCGTCGCCCAGCAGCACTGAATCTCCAGGGTTGACGCCCGCTAGGGTTTCCAACTCGCCCACGAGCGTCCGGTTGCCTTGGGGCACTAACTGAACCAGAATGGTTTGGCGGGCAGCGTTGCCACCCTTGCCAGACGCCTGAGGCGTCACAATGGCGTCAATCCGCCCACAGCGACGGTCATCAAGCGGAATGACCCACGACCGGTTCTCCGCGCCGCCAGACGCAATCTCCCCAATGATCTGATTGCCCCCAACCACCACTGGATCGCCTTCGCCTACGCCCTGATTGGTTCCGATGTCGATTCCAAGGAGCCCAGCCGGGCGCCCGCCTCCGCGTTCAACCACCGTGGCACGGCGCGGCTGCCACCCCGCCCGATCAGGGGGCCGGAATCCGGAAAGTTCACTCAACTCGCGCTCAAGCTCCTCAACCCGCAACTGCCGAGCGTCGAGCTCGCCCTGAAGTTGGTCGCGATCCTCCCGCGCGCTGCGCAGGTCCTCTGGAAGCCCCTGATACGGCTCCGACGGAGCGCGAATGCGGTCACGGACCCACGCGAGCGCCGAGGCCCCAGGCACGAGCGGCGCCCACAAAATTGCAGCAAGTGTCCCCGACCATGGCGACTGCGAAGATTGCGGAAGCGCAGAAAGCAGCGCGGCTCCAGCGAGCGCGATCACAAGGATTCGACGACTGGAGACGAACGGCATGCGATGTCCACTCAGACCGAATCAGCGTCGGACTCGAGCGTGTCCTTGAACAAGTCAAGGTTCTCGAGGTAATTGCTCGTTCCGCGGGCAACGCACGATAGCGGTTCATCAGCAATCTTCACATCAAGACCAGTGGCCTGATGGAAGACCTTATCGATGCCACGCAAGAGCGCACCACCACCAGCGATCGTGATTCCATTGTCCACAAGATCGGCGGCCAATTCTGGCTTCGCTTTCTCAAGGACGCGAACCACTGCTTCGGCGATGAGACCAACAGGCTCAGAGAGTGCCTCGCGGATTTCTTGGCTCGTGACCTCAATCTTGCGCGGAAGGCCAGACTTCATGTCGCGACCGCGAACATCCATCTTCATTTCCGGGCCGGTCGGTGCAGCAGATCCGATTTCGATCTTGATGCGCTCAGCTGTTTGCTCGCCAATCAGAAGCCCGTGCACGCGCTTCATGTGGTTGGCAATTGCCTCATCAAAGTCATCACCGGCGACGCGCAGACTCTCGCACTCGGCGATGGCGGCAAGCGAAATAATTGCAATTTCACTAGTACCGCCGCCAATATCAACAATCATGCTGGCCGTTGGCTCAGCAACCGGAAGACCAGCGCCAATGGCCGCTGCCATCGGCTCATGCACCAAGTAGACGCGGCGCGCACCGGCACGCTCTGCGCTCTCGTACACGGCTTGCTTCTCAACGCTGGTGATCCCCGATGGAATTGCAATGACCACGCGTGGTCCAAAGATGCGCGTGCTCTTGCCATTCACCTTCTTGATGAAGTAGCCGAGCATCGCTTCGGTGACCGCAAAGTCACTGATGACACCGTCCTTCAACGGGCGAACCGCGCTGATGGAACCAGGCGTCTTGCCCAGCATGTCCTTGGCAGCAAAGCCCACTGCCTCTCCATTGTTAAGAACGATGTTGGTGCCCTTGCGGACTGCCACCACGGATGGCTCGTTCAATACGATTCCTTCGCCTCGCACGCACACCAAGGTGTTGCAAGTGCCAAGGTCAATCCCCATATCAACGCTAAAGAGGCGTGAAAGCCAATCGATCTCGAGAGCCAAAGTGATGCTCCTTCCTGAAGCCGTGCATCCATCGCGGACTCCGCCGCAACGGGAGCCGCTGAGCGGCCCAACACGAGGAGGATAGCAAACCGATTCAGTTAGCGAGTCGAGGCCATGTCAAATGGCCCCTTGCCGGTCACGTCCATGTTCATCATGGCGACAACGGCGGTCCCAAAGATCGCCATCAGGAGGGCAACCACAAGAAGACCGGTGTAGACGTTCAGCTGTGGCCGAGCGCGCTTGACGGCAGAAGTTGGGGTAGTGGCGGTGGCTGCGGATTTCATGGAAGTGCTCGTTAGTGACTGATCACTCGCCCTTGCGGGCGATGGCACGCTGGCCGGACTTGACTTCGCCACGGGTGGTGGCGTCTTCGAGTTCGACGATTCCGACGGCGCGGTTCACGTCAACCTGAACAATACGAAGGTTGCCGATGAAATTGGCTCCGTCAGCGATGGTCATGACCCAGCCTTCCTTGATGCCATCGCGGCTGCCCGCGTTGATTTCAGCAAGAGTGGAATCAGGCTCGCGCTTGACGTTGATGAGCGTGGCGCTGAGCGAACGATCTGCAACGAGCGGGAGAGCGGCATCAGCCGTAGCGCCTGCGCGTGGAGCGACCGAACCATGAAGGGCCGCGTAGCGCTGAACTTCCGCGGTTGCGCGCTCCTTGTCTTCGCTGACCTTCTGAAGTTGCTCCTGAAGCTGACGCTTTGCAGCAGTCTCGCTGTCAAGGTCGCCCTGCATGCGGGCAAGCGAATCCTGCATCTCAACGCGCGCCTTCTCAGCGGCGAGGTACTGCGTGCGAGCGCCTTCAATGTCCTGGCGCATAGCGTCGATCAACTTGGTCTGCAGCGTGTCATTTGCACTGAATGCGCCAACTTGACCCTTGAGCTCAGCAAGGTCGATGCGTGAACGCTCAAGATCGCGCTCCTTGTCGGCGCGCATCTGAGTTTCCTTATCGCGCTCCATGGTGGCGGCGCGGATCTGCGACTCAAGCGTCGCGACCTTTGACTGCAGCGCGGCAACGCTGGCGTTGTAAGCGTCGCTCGCAACAGCGAGTTCAGCCTCTTGCTTCTTCAGATTGGCCTGGGCATCCGTCATCTGTTGCTTATAGACGAACTGATTGGTTGAAGACACGGCCGCAAGCGGCACGAGTGCGACAACCAGAAGGGCTACGAGAACGACGAGGATCTTTGTAAGGATGTGCACGAGATGGGTGCCTCAAGGTGCCCGACTGCCGGCGACATGCCGAAATCAGGGATTGTTCATGTGTGCAGAGAAATTCAGACGGGTCCTGCACGGAGCATATTAAGATCGCTCCGACAGACTGTTATCAGTAATACATTAGTTCTATACGGGTTGTCAATGGGGTGCGGTTGCAACAACTATCGCCAATGCCGCCGCCAACTGGACGGACGGACTCGGGTCAAAGAGCATGGGCTCCAATTCCGGAACCGCCATGGCTCGGGACGAATAACCGAGGGCTAAGGCGGCTTCTGCACGCACCGAAGCCTCCCGATCCTTGACGAGGGTCCGGGCAAACCGGGTAACGGCATTTGCGTCCTGGACGCTGATTTGCGCGAGCGCAGAGGCGCAAACGATCCGAATTTCGGTTGGACGGGCCGATATGCCGGTGCCGTCGATCAGGCGCATCAGGATCGGCCGGGATCCCTCATCCTTGAGTCGGGCGACCTGCTGGGCCGCCAACGCGGTGAATTCCGCCTGCTCGCTGGGTGCGTAGAGCGCGGCTCGAATTGGCTCGATGCCGTCGACCTCCCCGAGGCGGACCAGCGCCTCGGCGGCCTGAAGTTCCACAATCCGAATACGCGCGGGATTGACCTGCTGCATGCCCTTGCCGAGCGACGCACGAATCATTGGCACTGCGGAGTGGTTATGAAGCTCTCCAAGAACCAGGTACGCGTTGGAGCGAATTTCTGGGTCATCAGAGATCACCATCGCGCCGAGCGGGCTTGGGTCGACCGGGCGACCGAGTTTGGTCAGCGCATAAATGGCGGCTGCTCGCACCGAGGGACTCTCATCAACAAGCAGAGGCTGCACATGATCGGCAAGGTCCGTGAGCCGCGCGCGCCCCACTCCCATGGCGGCAACAAATCGCACACCGCGGTTCGGGTCAGAAAGGAGCGGCACAACCACTGCACGCAAATCTTCTGGCGATGATGTGAGTGCCTCGCAGCCGTTCGCTCTGTAAATCGGCACTTGCGATGTGGTTGCCTGCTTCAGGAGCGTGACCGCCGCAGTGCGCGCGTTGCCACTTGATTCAACAGGGAGCGCCTGTTCTGCAGCGCGACCCTGATCCGAAAGTTTGGCGGTACCAGTTTGTTCGATGCTCTGCGAGCGACTCGACCACGGTTGATCCGCAGTTGTTGGCGCAGTGCTATCGCAGCCGCTCATCATGATCATGGTCAGCGTGACCGGCAACGTGATGGCCAACATGGGCATGACCGTTGCAGCGCTCGCAACTGCAGTGCTGCGCGTAAGGCGTGTTCGGACGAACCGACGGACAACGATGACAGAGCAGGTCAGCATGAGTGTGGTCGATGCTACTTCGCCAAAGGCCGCAAAGGGTGCGGCTCGATCATCAAGTGGTGGCGCGGCATACAACCACGTGCTTGTGCGCGGCGGCGGCGGCGCTGCCACGATCCGACCCGAGGAGTCGATCGCAGCGCACAGACCGGTGTTGGCCGATCGCACCATCGGGGTGCGCGTCTCAATGCAGCGAAATCGGGCTAATTGCAGGTGTTGGGCACGGCCGATGTCAAACCACCCGAACCAACCGTCATTACTGATATTCACCAAGAGATCGGCGCCCCGCACGCGCCCGCCGGCTGCGGGGTAGACGAGGTCGCGGGTCACCCAACTCATGGCGTCCTCAAAGCAAATCGCGGGCGCAACGCGCACAACGCGTCCATTCCACGGAATCTCAAAGCGCACTGGCTCACCGCCGCGGTCAAGGTCGAAGGTCATGCCCGCCGCGCCGATGGCAAGGAGCGTGCGTTCGAGCCAATCCCAATTGGAGATGTACGGCATCGTCTCGCCGAACGGTGCCAGAAAGATCTTGTCATAGCGCGGATACGGCGGCGGATTCTGATTCACCAAGTACGCACTGTTGAACTGCTTGTCCCACGCAAAGCGCTCGCCGTCAGCGCGCAGGCCGATGAACACCGGGCTACCAACCAGCATCGGCGCCCCAATACGTGCCGACAACCCGGAGACGATCTTCTGGAATCGATCTCCTGGGAACCATCCGTTCGCTTCTTGCATCGCGATCGTTTCCGGCTCAAGCCCGTAACCCGCGAGCATGGTCTCGGGCCAGACAACCAGCGAAATCGGGTGCGCATTCACTCGGCAATCGAGCGCGCCGCGCATGGTGAGTTCGGCGAAGGCAGGGATGTCGCGTACTTGGTCACGGGCTGCCCAGCCCACCTTGTTGCTTGTGGGAAGGTTGGTCTGAATAAGAAGTACGCCCGGGCCCTGCCCCGCGGGCGTCTGCCCAAGCCGCCATGCTCCGTACGACATGGCGAACGCAAGAAACAGCAGGAATACAAGCGCGCCAGGGGCAATACTTAAGACTCCCGCTCGGCGTATCAGTTCAAGCCGACTCTCACCCGCGTGCTGCGACCTGTCTACCGCACGTTGCTGCGCCCGCTCGCGCGCGTCAATCATGGCGCCAGCGCATGACAGCACCAAGAGCGAGCAGAAAATTTCGCCAATAAGGTCAGCGCCCTGCGCAATCATTGGAAATTCAATGAGCGGATGCCCCCAACGAAACCACGGGTAGCCATCAAAGAAGACGAGCGCGCGGAACGCTTCCTCAGCGCCGAACGCCAGCGGAAGAAGTACGGCCCACGGAGTGCGCACTGACAAGGCGCGTGCGCACCACACTAAGAGCAGCATGGCGAACAACTCATGCCCCGTGCAGAACGCTGCGAGGCCGGGCGTACCAGCCACGGTGACTTGCAACAGCCAGAAGTGCAAGACAAACCACTTCACCAAGAGCACGCCAGCCACCGCAAGCGCGATCCGCAACGGGAACTCCGCGCGCGGCGATGTGCTACTCGGAGTCCGTCGAACGATCGACAGCAATGGAACCGCGGCCAACGGAATCAGGAGTGGCAGCCAACGAGGCAACTCCACGGACGGCAGAAACATGCAACCAAAAATGATCGAAGACACTCCCGCGTAGACCGCCGCGCGAAGCGGAGTCATGACCGGAATCGCTCGAGCCGTCCGCGTCGAAGTGGAATTCACCAGTTACTTCCCGGAATAATCGATGATGCGACTGATCTCAGTGCGCAACGCGGAGCGATGAACAATGCGGTCAACAAAGCCCGCTTTCTCAAGGAACTCAGCGGTCTGGAAGCCGGGCGGAAGATCTTGACGAATGGTCTGCTGAATGACTCGCGGACCTGCGAACCCGATCAACGCCTTGGGCTCGGCAAAGATCACATCGCCAAGCATGGCGTAGCTGGCAGTCACGCCGCCCGTGGTGGGATCAGCAAGCACGGCGATGTACAGACCACCGACATCATCGAACCGCGCAAGCACTGCGCTGGTCTTCGCCATCTGCATCAATGAGAATCCGGACTCCTGCATGCGCGCGCCGCCTGAGCAGCACACGATGACGAGCGGCAGATTGTGATCGGTGGCATGCTCAATAGCGCGCGTCAGGCGTTCGCCCACCACGCTGCCCATGGAGCCTGCCATGAATGTGAAATCCATAACCCCCACCACCACCTTGCGACCCTTGATGAAGCCAGTGCCGGTCTGCACGCCATCGTTCTCACCAGTCTTGCGCTGCGTGTCTTTGATGCGATCGATGTACGCCTTCTGATCAACGAACCCAAGCGGATCCATCGGCTTCATGTCGGCGTCGAGCGCCTCGAACGTGCTTGGATCAAGGAGCTGCTCAATGCGCCGCCGCGCGGAAACGCGCATGTGGTGGTCGCACTTGGGGCAGACCATCAGGTTCGCCTCGAGGCTCTTGCAGAAGATCGTCTCTTCGCACTCGGGGCACTGCGTCCACAGACCGTCCGGAACGGCTTTCTTACTTACAACTGGGGTCTGTGTCCACGTGGGTTCTGGCACTCCGAGGCTCCTTGAACGGCGCAGTGTAGCGGGCTCATCAGTCGCCGAGAAGGAGCGCGGCGTCCGAAGGAAGCGCGTACTGCGTGCACCACGTCCTGCACTCGACGCGTTCCCATAGACGGGATCCATCGCCACGCGCAAGCGCATCACGCACAATTCCAAGAGCGGTGATGTGAAGGACGATTCCAACCCGCTTGCCTGGATGGCGATCGAGAATTTCAGCAAACGCATCAAGAATGCGAGCACGAGCATCGGCGAGCGGCTCGCCTTCTGGCGGGATCACCGTCAACGGCGAGGCAACCCATTCCGCGTAGCGACTTTCAAAGCGTCGCTCGAACTCTGACAGACTCAATCCCTCGAGCAGTCCAAAGTCTGGGTCAGCAAGGTCACGGTGAACGCGGACATTGCAAGCAAAGCGGCTCGCCACGATCCGGGCGCTTTCGATCGCAGCTTCGTCAGCCGGGTGATAGAGAAACTCTGGCCCATCGCCAAGGCGGGCGACCCGCTGCCGTAGTTCTGCGAGCGATTCCTCAATGGCGGGCAGATCGGTGCTGCCGCGCAGGCGCTGTTCGGAGTCCCAAGCAGTTTCCGCGGGACGAAAGAGCCAAAGCGAGGTTCCTGGCATCAGATCAGCCCTTGAGCGCCGCGATTGCGGCCGCGTAATCGGTAGTGCCAAAGATCGCCGTAGCACTGATGAGGACGCTGCACCCTGCGGCGCGACACGCGGGCGCAGTGACAGGGGAAACGCCGCCGTCAATCATGAGCCGCTGATCAGGGCGCATCCGCGCGAGCAATTCGGGGCCCTTGGAGAGAACCGATGCGATGAACGATTGACCTGAGCGGCCCGGGTGCACGCTCATGAGCATCGCCGTATCAACCATGGGCAGCGCGTCAAAGCATGCGGAAGCCGGCGTATCAGGATTCAGAACGATGCCAGCAGTCATGCCACGCGCGCGAATCATCTCAACGAGCGCCGCCGGGCGCGGCACCACCTCAACATGAAACTGCAAGTGCCCTGCCCCTGCGTCTGCAAATGCATCCACCCAGCGCGCCGGATCAGTAACCATGAGATGCACATCAAGGAACACATGCGGCACCGCCCGATGTGTTGCAGCACAGATCACTGGCCCAAGCGAAATGTTTGGAACGAAGTGACCGTCCATGATGTCAATGTGCAACGCATCGCCACCGGCAGCCATCGCGGCACGGCACTCTTCGCCAAGCCGTGTGAAGTCCGCCGAAAGAATCGACGGCTCAACAAGGAGCCGTCGATCAGTGAGATACGGATGGGATGCTTTCGATGCGGCCACGGAGGGGGCGCTCACTTCGCGGCGGCCTTCGGATCCTTGGCCTTTGCCTCGTAGGAATCAAGCGCTCGCTTGACGGCTGGCTTCGCAGCGGGGGCTGCAGCCATCCACGCGTCGTACTGCATCTCGGCTGCTGCGGCGTAGTTTCCACGACCAGCAGACACGGCGGCCATAGCAGCGAGCACTTCCGGATCGTCCTTGGTGCCTGGCAGTGCCTTCAACTTGTCCGCCACCACCTGCGCGGCGTCAAGGTCGCGCTTCTTGATGGTGGCATCGGTAGCCAAGTAGTTGGCGGCCTCAATCAATGCATACTTGTCCGTCTTGATGCCCTCAATGGTGGCGGTCAACAGTGCCTTTGCGCCAGCGGCATCATCCGCTTGGTCGTTGAGCATCTGCCACGATTCAAAGCTGTACTCCAAGAGCGTGGAAGGATTCTCTGCAATCGCCTTCGCGTAGAGGCTGCTCGCCTCCTTGAAGTTGCGGGCCTTGGCGGCTCGGCGTGCGGCGTTGATGGTTGGCTCAACGCGCGACATCAATTCCGGGTCATAGCGATTGGCGAGCGTCTGCTTGATGATGCGGTCAAAGTTCTCATCGAGCGGGTTGCCGATGTGGACGATCTTTCCCGAGCGACTAATGACGAACGCGCACGGAATGCCGTTCTGCCCGGCGGCCTTCATCCACTTTTCTTTGATGAAGGTGTCTTCCTTCTTCATAGCGGCCACGGTGTAGCCCATCGCGGAGCCCTTCTCCTTGACGAACTTCTTGACGAGGTCCACTGGTTCATCACTGACTCCAATGATCTCCAAGCCGCGCGAACCAAGGTCCGTCTGCAGCTCAGTGAGATGCGGAATGGAGCGCTTGCACGGCGGGCACCAGGTGGCCCAGAATTCAACCACGTACACCTTGTCCTTACTAAAGGTCTCAACCTTGTCGCCTTGGACAAATTCCAAGTGCTCGGCGAATCCTTCCGGCGGAGTGGCTCCGACGACGAGTTTCTTCTCATCCTGAGCGCGAGCGCCGGATGCGAATGAAAGTGCGAGAGCGAGGCTGGCGGCGGCGGTGACGAGTGCGTTGCGCATGGTGTTAGCTCCGGTGATGTGGACACTATAGACGGACAGGCGCGTGGGCTGCGGCTGGGCTGCGGTCACGCGGGGTCAAGAACATCAACCGACTCAAATCGCTTTCCTTCGAGCATTTCAAGACTAGCACCGCCGCCAGTAGAAACATGCGTCAGTGCGTCGGCGAGGTGTGCAATGTCCAACGCCGACGCGGTGTCTCCGCCCCCGGCAATCGTGATGGCTCCGGTGCGGGTCACTTCCGCCACGGCACGAGCAATGGTCATGGTGCCCACATCAAATGGGGCGGTCTCAAATGCACCCATCGGTCCGTTCCAGACCACCTGCTTGGCGGTGAGACATGCTTCAGCAAAGAGGTCGCGCGAGCGCGGTCCAATGTCAAGACCCATCCATCCATCCGGGATACCACCGACGACCTCGCAGGTTTCCGTGCCGGCAGCGAGCGCGCGCCCGCAGACGTGATCGATTGGTAGCAGGATGGTGCATCCACGCTCTTGTGCAGCGCGCAGAATGTCGCGGGCTTTGTCGATCATCTCTGGCTGCACGAGGCTTGATCCGGTACTCACGCCCTCGGCGCGAAGGAACGTGTAGGCCATTGCGCCGCCCACAATCACCATGTCCACCTTGTCCAACAAGTTGGAGAGTGCGAGCAACTTGTCACTGACTTTTGCGCCGCCAACAATTGCAACGAATGGACGCTTCGGCGACTCAAGCGCCCCGCCCAAGAATTTCAGTTCTTTCTCAAGGAGTCGCCCAGCAAGCGCTGGCGCGCCGCGCGAAGCCATGGCACGCGGCAATGCCACCATCGATGCGTCGGCGCGATGCGATGCGCCGAATGCGTCGTTGACATACGCGTCTGCATAGCCCGCCAACGTTGCGGCAAAGGCAGGGTCGCCCTTCTTCTCACCCTTCTCGAAGCGGAGATTTTCAAGGAGCAATACCTGCCCCGGCTTGAGCGCAGCGACAGCCGCTTGCGATGCCCCGTCGGTTGGAACTTGACCAGCAAAGAGAACTTCCGCCTTGCCCGCCAACAACTCCTTGAGCCGCACGAAAACGGGCTTGAGACTTTCGGCGGCTTCATACCCGGTACCAGCCGGTCGACCAAAGTGACTGGCAACCACCACCGCTGCGCCGCGTGAAATCAGTGACTCAATGGTGGGCAATGCCCCGCGAATTCGTCGATCATCTGTGATGTTCCCTGCGTCATCGGTGGGAACATTGAAGTCGGCGCGCACGAAGACCCGCTTCCCTTTGGGGTCAAAGGAATCAATTGAGCGGCGTGCAGAAGTGCGCGGGAGAGCGGTAGCGTGATCGGTCATACTTCCACTATACGAAATGACCATGGTCTCCCCCATCACCCCGAAAGATTCCTCGCTCCGCCCACTGACTGTGTTGGTGTTGGGCCCAACCGCAGGCGGCAAGACCGCCCTTGCGGTTGAATTGGCACTCACCATGCCGGGCGGCGGCGAGTGCGTCAGTGCCGACAGCATGCAGGTGTACCGCGGCATGGACATCGGAACGGCCAAGCCAACCGCCGAAGAGCGCCGCGGCGTTCCGCACCACATGATTGATGTTGCCGATCCGCACGGCGGCGCGTTCACGGTGGCAGATTGGGTGGACGGCGCGCAGATTGCGATTGAATCGATCCATGCGCGCGGGCGTCATGCGATTGTGGTGGGCGGCACGAATCTCTATGTAAAGAGCATGGTTGAAGGAATGTTTGACGGGCCACCTGGCGATCCAGCGATTCGCGCACGGCTCGAAGCGCTGCCCACGGAAATCCTGCGCGGCGATCTGGAGCATCACGATCCGATCGCTGCATCACGCATTCATCCAAACGATCGTCGTCGCACTGTGCGGGCGCTCGAAGTGTGGATGATCACCGGACAACGGATCAGCGAATTGCAACAACAGTGGAGCGATGCGCCGCGTGCGCTTCCGCCCGGAACACACGCCGTTGGGTTGGAGTGGCCGGTGGATCTCATCAACCAGCGGATCAACGCGCGGGTGCGAGCCATGATCGCGGGCGGTCTGGAACGCGAGCTCGTGACGCTGCTTGCCAAGGGCCCGCTGAATCGGCAGGCGATCGAGGCGGTCGGATATCGCGAGGTGCTGCGGCACTTTGCGCATGAGTGCACCATTGAGGAATCCGCGGAGGACATCTGCGTGCGCACACGCCAATACGCACGTCAGCAGCGCACCTGGCTGCGGCGGTTCAAGGCGATCCCGGGATCGATTTGGATCGACTCCCCTGTGACAACTGCCACCAAGGCTGCGCAGGATGTTATTCGGACTCTGTTTGGGTCGTAACGACGACTCCTCATATAAGTACCACCCCTCCGCCGATGGAGCCCCGACAGACGGTGCTCTTGATTTCGGCTGCGCGGAAGACGATCCAATATGGCAAAACGACCAACAAAGCCTGCAAAGACCGCCTCAAACGACGAACCAGGGGACGATGCGCCCGCCAAAAAGGGCAGCTACAAGCTGGTGATCGTGGAAAGCCCGGCAAAGGCGAAGACCATCACCAAGTACCTCGGGGCCGGCTTCCAGGTGGAGGCCTCCAAGGGTCACATCCGCGACCTACCGAAGCGTGCTCCCAAGGGTGTGAAGCAGCCTGTTCCGGGCGTGGACCTTGAGCATGACTTTGAACCAACCTATGAAGTGAGCGACGACCGCCGCGCGCAAGTGACGGCACTCAAGAAGCTCGCCAAGAATGCCAGCGAGATCTGGTTCGCAACCGACTTGGACCGCGAGGGCGAAGCGATCGCCTGGCACTTGGCGGAACTCTTGGGCGTGGATCCATTGAAGGCAAAGCGCGTGGAGTTTGATGAGATCACCCGCGGTGCCATTCTCAAGGCGTTCGAGGCGCCGCGTCCGATTGACATCAACCGCGTGAACGCGCAACAGGCGCGCCGCATCTTGGACCGCATCGT
>CANJHD010000045.1 GCA_947474065.1 Planctomycetaceae bacterium | reverse complement strand
TCTCGTGCAGCGTGACGCCGCGGTAATCGATCGACCAGGGCGTTACCCATGACGGCGCGTGGTCCGCGAGGTCCGCGGCACGCATCGCGCCGCCTTCAGCGCGTGCAGCGGCATCAATCCGCTCAGCAAGCACTCCGCGGTAGAAGCTCTCACCCGTCGTGCGCGCGATTTCGGTGAGCGTGGCGGCGTGGTCTGGAAGTCGCACCACTTCGCCCACGGCTGGTGCGTGGCCGTTCGGCGCAAAGGTGGCCATCCATGCTGGGAAGTCGCGGTACCGGACTGCGGCGCGCTGCCAACCGGCAGCAGTCATCGGACTCACCGGAAATCCATCGCGTGCATAGCGGATCGCGGGCGCGAGCAAGCGCTCGAAGGGCAGGGTTCCATGACGCGCATGCAGCGCCATCCATCCAGAGACGCAGCCCGGCACAGTGACGGCGTTCCACCCAAGACGCGGCATTTCTGTTTCATGATCGAACGCACTGCGCGCGAGTCCGGCGGGCGATCGTCCGCTGGCGTTCAGTCCGTGCAGCGCGCCGTCCCACATGATTCCGAATGCATCGCTGCCGAGTCCGTTGGCAGTGGGCTCAACAACTGTCAGTGCGGCCGCGGTGCAGATCGCCGCATCAATGGCATTGCCGCCCTCGATGAGCACCTGCAGCCCAGCCTGCGCGGCGAGCGGCTGACCAGTGGCAACCACTTGGTGGGCGATTGTTGGCATCCGCTGCGATCGATAAGGGAAATCCCAGCGCATCCGGACAGGTTATCGAGCGGGTTTATGGACCGGGGGACAATGTTTCATGTGGAATTGGTGATCAGGGCTCAACTTGGGGCTTGGATCGCCGACAATGTCACCGCGCGATGGGTGGTGAGTCGCGAGGAACGAACGAGGAACGAAGAAGAATTCAGGAAGTCGCGAAGCCGCGAAATTTGGGAGGGACCCACCATGGACAACGCATCAACCATCACCACCCGCGCCGCCCAGCTCGACTACGTGCAGCCGAAGTCGAGCAGCACCGCTGACCGCCGCGCTGACACGCGCGTGGTTCGTCACGCACTCGGTCGCCTGCGTTCGGTGCCACTCGCGGGCGTGATTGCCCCGAGCGCGCGGATCGACGCCCCGTTCATCTGCGGCTGACCGCCGATAGGATCCGCCCCGTGACCTCAACTCCGGCGCATCCTGCTTCCAAGACCCTCGTCCTACTTGTAGACGATCAGCCCATTGTTGCCGCGGCATTGCAGCGACTTCTGGCGTCATTCGCTGACATTGAGTTGATTGCGACCCAGGATGCCGACACGGGCTTTTCGCTGGCGCTGAGTCGCCGCCCTGATGTCATCCTTCAAGATCTCATGATGCCCGGCGTTGACGGCATGGAGCAGATTGTTCGCATTCGCGCAAATCCGGATCTTGCGGACACGCCGCTCGTGGTGCTTTCTTCGCATGCGGACGCGGCCACCAAGGAGCAGTGCTTCGGAGCTGGCGCAAATGACTACCTTGTGAAACTTCCCGACGCGCTTGAGCTTGTTGCCCGCATCCGCTACCACGCCCGCATGGGTCGAGCGCAGCGCGACCGCGATCGTGCGATGCGTTCCTTGGCAGATAGCCAGTCGGAACTTGTGCGGCGCAACGCTGAAGTCGATGCGGCAAATCGTCGTCTCTTTGAAATGAACGAAGCGCTTGGTCAAGAGACGCAAGAGCATCGCGAGCGCTTTGCTGAAGTAGGGGCGCTTGGCGCCAAACTCGGGCGCGCTCAAGATCTTGATGAAGTCATGGATCAGGCGCTGCGTCTTGCGCGCAGTTTCACCGACGCCGACGCCGGCTCGATTTGGATGGTGGGAACCGGCGGCATTCGACTCGTCTACACACAGAACGACACGCTTGAAGCTGCGCTTGGATCGGGAGAGCGCTTGCCACTTGCGGATGTTGTACTTCCGCGAGACAGCAGTTCTATTGCTGGCTATGTGGCGTCGACTGGCAAACTACTTCGCATTGATGATGTCCACCATCTTGATAATTCGCTTCCGTATCGCTTTCGTCCGCAGATTGATGTCCAGACCGGATACCACACCCGCAGTATGTTGGTTGCCCCATTGCGTGACGGTCGCGATGAAGTGATTGGTGTTCTGCAACTCATCAATGCGCGCGGTCGCGGGAAAGTGCCAGTTGACGTCGCGGTATTTACCGCGGGCGACGAGGCCGCCCTTACGCTCTTTGCCAGCATGGCATCGCTTGCACTTGAACGCGCGCGTTTGGTACGCAGCGTGATCTTGCGCACCATTGCCACTGCGGAGATGCGCGATCCAACGGAAACTGGTGCTCACGTCCAGCGCGTTGCCGAATGTTCGGTTGCCATGTATGACCGATGGTCTGCGCTTCACAATGTTGGTGATTCAGAGCGCCATCGTCGCCGCGATGAGTTGCGCATTGCCGCCATGCTCCACGATGTTGGCAAAGTGGCAATTCCGGACCGCATCTTGAAGAAGCCCGGAAAGCTTGACGACGCGGAATATCGGCATATGCAGACGCACTCTGTTCTTGGGGGGCGGTTGTTTGCAGACGCCAGCACCCCGTACGACGAGGCCGCGTATGAGGTGGCCATTCATCACCACGACAAGTGGGATGGCACTGGATATCCAGGCGGCGTGGACGCAGCGATGATTGCGGCGATGCCCGTAGAAATTGAATCAAACCCAGTGGCGAAGCCATTACGCGGTCTTGAGATTCCGCTGTTCGCGCGCATTGTTGCTGTGGCGGACGTGTATGACGCGTTGACCAGTAAGCGCGCCTACAAGGATCCGTGGACTGCCGAACAGGTCACAGAGTTTCTCCGCAAAGAATCGGGGCGACACTTTGATCCGGAGCTAGTGGATATTGCACTCGAGCTCGAGGGCTACTTCCGCTCAGTGCGTTTGCGTTTCCCATAGCCATTGCATTCATCCTGGAATAGGTTTGTCACGCGCCCAAGTTGTGGTTGACTCGCGGGGGGGAGCGCTGCCTTCGTTGACAGAATGCAAGAAATCGAGCCTTTTTGCAAAGTAGTCCGCGCCGATCGGCACTATTCAGTTTGAGAAATTGACCACGATCAATATAATTTTGGACGCGTAGCGATCAGATATCCCTCGCTGCGGGCGTGCTATTCCTGAAATCCATCGGAGTTTCGCATGAAACAAGTCATTCGTATTTCCGTAACGTCCAGTCTGCTTGCCGGGGCCGTTTCCTCTTTCGCCTTTGGGGACTTCACCACGACCCGCTACACCTCGGGGACGAGCTACGAACTGGCGATCAGCCATGTCGTTGACTTTGACCAGGTTCGTACCCTTCTTCCGGCTGACTCAACAAATGGAATCCCCGGCGCTTACTATTGTGTTCCAACAAGTAGCGCAAATCTTTGCGCCTACATTGCAAATCATGGACGTCCAGGAGTGATGCCTGGAGCGGCGGATTGGGAAGCGAGTTCGAATTACTCTGCTGGTACATCGTTCATCAGTGGTCTTGGCGGGTTGATGCTCACCAACCGTGACACTGGTACACACATGTTCTTTGCGTGGTCGGCAATGTCGAATCTCCTTGGGTCGCAGGCGCCACTTTCGTTCACCGTCGCAGTCGAGTACTGGAGCCCTTTGAATGTTGTCTCATTGAAAGAGATGGCCAAGTACAGCATCAACAACGAAGCGATTCAGATATTTGGTTATGGCTTCTACGACATTCAAGGAATCAACAGTGATGGTGAAACGGTCATCGATCGCGATGGCGGCCATTGCATGACGCTCGTCGGTGCGGCCCGATCGGGAAGTACGCGGGAAATTACCTACGCCGATCCGGACGATAGTGCGGGGGAGGCTTCGCAGTCTTCGTTCAAATACCCCACGAAATACAGTGTTTGGTTGGAGGATCTGGTGGTGTCTGCAACAGTGTCCGGCTCGACCTCGAAGCCCGTGCAGAGTATGAACCACATTGTCCTGTCGTCCTCCGCAGATTTGACCCTCATTGATAATCGCCTTTCGGTGGCCCCGACGTTCTTGGCAAGTTGGGGTACTTTCGACACGAGCCTGGTGGCGTCGCTTGTGCTGCGCACAACATCGCTGACCTATCAGCCGGGAGTGCTGACGAATATCAACACGCCACTGCCGGTCGTGCCAACAACCGGCGCGTTGGCAATGTCGCCAAGCGGTGCACTCTTCTGCCTTTCCAACGGGCAGCTCTTGGCAGAGCACATCACCGCATCGGAGCGTTCGATGGTTCCCGTCGTTGTTGCTGGTTTGGATCTTCCGTCAATCAATGCGATTGCCTTCTGCAATGATCGCACCTTGGTGGCGGTTTCCGGACAGCAGCTGTACGCCATTTCAGAGCTTGACGCTGGACTTCCCGAACCAGGTGACAATCGCCCAGTCATTGCATGGCAGGCGCAATTGCCCTTCGTTGGCGCGCAAGTGGTAACGAGTTACAAGGGACAGAATGGAACCGCTCCGCACTCGATGCTGGTGTTCTCGCCGTCGCTGCGTTCGATCTATGAGGTGAGTGGCGATCCGGCGGTGCAACCGACATTCCGCACGGTTCCGGCTCAGCTTCCGCTTGATGTCACGTTGCTCAGCCAGACCACTATTGTTGAAGATCGCCGTGGTGGACTTTGGTTTGCGCAGAAGGGAAGTTCGACTGTATCGCTTCTGAATCCTGCGGGAACGTTCTCGTCAATGACGTTGCCGGTTGTCAGCCTCAGCGCCTTCTCTCTCGACGACAATGACCAGCTACTCGTTGGCGATCAAGGGGTGATTCGCGCGTTCCGCCTCACCGCTAATGGAATCGTTGAAGTGGGGATTCAAGGATCGCCCTTTGTGGGTACGCGCGTGGGAGATGGATTCACGATTGCTCGCAGTAGTACCAACTACGAGTCGCGTTTTCATAGCGGGCCGGGTTGGCGCAATGTGCGTCCTCCATTCCCAGTGTGTGTGGGCGACTTCAACTTTGACGGTGCGATTAACGGCGCGGATCTCGGGATCATGCTCTCGAAGTGGGGCACCGTTATTCCGCCTGGCGGCTCGGCTGATTCCTACCTCGATCTCAATCAGGATGGACTGATTGCCGGCGGGGACCTTGGCATCCTGTTGTCGAAGTGGGGTGTGTGCCCGTAAGGCTGTCGCGCTGGTCGCTTGATCACGCACATTCACCAAGTCGACCAACAATCGCGCGCACGCACGCGCTGTGATTGGCTGCTTCCATCGCAGCTCGGAAGGCGCGCGGGTCGGCGCCGACTCGTTCGGGACAGGTGAGAATCAGGCTTTCTACCAGGCATTCATCGCCGGTAGACGCTGCTGCATCCAAGCACACATCAATCCATAGATCAGCGAGTCGTGCATCGGGGAAGCCGTAGCGGACATGACGGAAGAGCACGAGGTCAAGGACGCGCGTTGGTACCGCATCGCGTCGCACCCACTCGTCAAGCACAAATCGGAGTTCGCCATGATCGCGCACATAGAAGAGTGCGATGTCGAGTGCGTCGTACCAGCGCGGGGTGAGACGCAAGAGTCCAAAGTCAACGGTTGCAAGCGCAACGGCCAGTGGCCCCGGAGCTTCCGGGAGCAGTGCGATCGGTGTGGTGAGCGGGGCATCCGGCGACAGTCCGTCAAGTGTCGCAAGAGCGCGCCGAAATTCCAATGCGCCGCACTCGGAACATCCGGGCGTCATGCACATGCCGACGTCGGATGCGTTCCAGACCGCAGCGATGAATTGGTTTGCGCGCGAGAAGAGCGTCTCTGCAGCGCGGATACGCGGAGCAGATTCGATGTCCTCAGGATGGTTACGCCGATGGTGCGGATTGGTCGACATGATTGGGCCTCCTGCCCGAACGGCCGCGCACGCAGGCCGAGTACATAGTTGCTTACGCACGGGGTCGATGCATTGTTTCCCTGTTACTTCTGTGTAAGAAATCTGATTGGATGTCGCTCGTCGGGGTGGCGGTCGCCCGATTGGGGTGGATTCCCCGAGGCAAGGATAGGCAGGTTGCGCCTGGTTTGACCGCCGTAACTGCATTTACAGAAAGCACTTACAGCGGCCAAAATCGCCGCTCGTCCCGATGCAAGCAGTCAGGATTGCGGGTTTGCGCCCCGGATGGGTGGCGTCTGTGGCGCCGCGGCGTACCAGCCGAATTCGATGATGAGCACGCCGACGACGCCGAGCAGGAGCCCAATGCCTGCCGCCGATGCCGAACTTCCGGAGGCAATCATGCGCCCCGTTGCCGTCACAATTGCCAGTGCCGCGCAGAAGGGCCAGAGGCGCGGTTGCCAGAGTGTCACGACGCATGCCGCCGCGCCAACGGTGGCCGTGCCGAGCGCTTCTCCTGCCACTGCGATGTCTGCGAGCCCTGACCACATCACGCCCAATGCAAGCAGGCCG
Organism: Planctomycetaceae bacterium; assembly: GCA_947474065.1. Classification (GTDB taxonomy): domain Bacteria; phylum Planctomycetota; class Phycisphaerae; order Phycisphaerales; family SM1A02; genus UBA966. The sequence goes on along the minus strand of CANJHD010000045.1, from coordinate 11,237 downwards.
GTCCAGCGCGCGGTGTTACTCCAATTGAATGCCGCAGCTGCGCCGAAACCAATCACCGACGCGGTGAACCAGAAGAATGGACTTCCAAAGAATGCGGCCCATGCCCAAAATGTGTTTCCGTCAACCGCGCGTTGTGCAGTGGACCAGCGTTCCACCAACGCATCGCCATGACTGCGCATGATCGCAATTGGAAACACCGCGCCGAGTGCGCACGCGATCACGATCATTCGCCCGCGGCCAACCCCGAGGATCGGACGCGCGCGCGGGGAGCGGTCGTGCTGTTGCACCGCGTCTTCGTTCATCGTCCGCTGCCCACCATTCCGCCAGGGAACATGCCTGCCGCTGGATGCGCATTCGGACCGAGATCCCAGTACGCGGGTCGCGCCGTGTAGGTATATGCCTCGGGCGCCCATCCGTATGTCTTTGGATCATCCGCCATGGGCACATTCAGATTCGGATCGCGGCCCGGGAAGCCGCTCGTGTCGTAGTACGGGTCTGCGTAGCCGTTCCACCATGAGTTGCTGTAGATGCTGCGCGCGGGCGATGCACCGAACGAAATGGGCGCGGGAATCACGCCATTCTCCGCTGGCACATTCGTGGGCGTACTCCCAGCGGGCAGTCCGCTTCCGGGCTCCCATCCCTGCGGAACCTGCGCGCGTTGCTCGCGTTGTGCGCGGTCCCACTCGAGCTGCACTGCGCGCCTCCGCAATGCTTCAGGGCTCGGCGCCTGTCCGGCATCGGGACCCTGCGCTTTCCAACCCATGGCGCGCATGTAGCCGCTCGCCCAGCCTTGGTAATCGCCCAACATGTTCTCTTGCAGCAAGAACGCAGTCAGTCCGTCCACTGCGCGTCGATGGCGGTTGAACTCATTCCACGAAGCGCGCGCAACGGCAGACTCCACTTCGACCGCTTGCTCAAGATGATCAATGTCATTGGTGTCTGGCGTAGGGGGCGTGCCCGCGGCTTGGGACTTTGCGCGCGCCGCGGCTTCGTCAAAGGTGATCTGGTCGAGCGTTGGAACATACTGGCGTGAGAATCGGGCCCAGTTTGATTCCATGTTGCGGTCGTCAATGAAGGCGTGCATTGCGCTGATGCGCCGCCCTGACTCCTCGGTTCCTAAACGAGAGGCGTGATCAACCATCTCGAGTGCCTCGCGCTCCGCTTCAAGTTTGAGAAGCGCGGGATCATTCGGCCAAACGGTACGACCGGTGGGAACCACAACTGGCAAACGCGTGCTGCTGGCAGTCGAGTGCGCAGTCGGCGCTTCCGGCGGGCGCGGCGATGGCTTTGGATTGGTGAGTTCGGGTTCGACCGCTGCGCCGGAATTTGCTGCGCCGAATGCGCCGTTGGTGGCGGAGGGTGCTTGTGCGGGTGGCACGGATGTTTGGTCCGGCGCGGTTGCTGTTGGCGCTGGGACGGGCGTCGGTCGCGATGAGCGCGGCGGTGCGGCTGACTGAGCAAACGCCGACCCACACGTCATGGTGATCGCAGCAACTGAGAGGATGAACGAGGCGCTTGGAGTAGTCATCTTCATGGCAGTCATGAAGGTTAGCCGCAGACGCGGTATCCTCGCCTTCGATGAACACCCAGCACGACCATAAGCACGACCACCAGCAGGCCCACCGTTCTTCCCCGCGCGGCATGTCCGCCGGTCACCTCCTGAAACTGTTTCTCATGAACGCCGTCCTATTCGGCGCATGCGGAGCCTTTGCAGGCATGATCATGGGCGACTGGGTTCCAGCAGGCGGTCAGTTGCGTTTCTTGAGCGCCGTGGCATTGATTCCGTTGGTGCTTGCCCTCGTAGCCACGATCTTGCACGCCAAGGCGGGCAACTGGACCAGCGCGGACAACATGAGCGAGCGATTCTTTGGCGGTAAGCCTCGATGAACGGAGCACCTGTAAAGATGCAGTCCGCATGCGATGGGCGACATGCTTCGCACGCCCAGTGCGCGGATGGTGACGCCGTTGCACTTGATCGGCGCGGTGCGCTCGGTCTACTCGGCGGCATGGCGTTCGGAGCGTTGCTTGCAGGGTGCGAATCAATGCGCGGCGGGGCATCGACGGATTCATCGTCCGGTGCATCACCCGATGCGACGCTCGTGCGTCACATGTCGCTCGCTGAGTGGTCTCTGCATCGCTCGTTGCAGGCCGGCGAGATGACCAACCTGGATTTTCCGTTGCAAGCGCGCGGTACGTATGGAATCCCTGCAGTTGAATACGTCAGCACTTTCTTTGCAGGCAAGGGAGCCGACGAGTCGTACCTTCGTGAGTTGCGCATGCGTTGCGACGGCGAAGGAGTGCGAAGCGTTCTGATCATGATTGATGGAGAGGGCGATTTGGGAGCCGCTGATGCGAACGCGCGTCGCGACGCTATTGAGCGTCATGTGCGTTGGTTGCACGCGGCGCAGTCGCTTGGTTGCTTTGCTATTCGTGTCAACGCGCGCAGCGAGGGCACGCGAGTTGAACAGATGGAACGCAGCGCGGATGGAATCGGAACACTTGCCGATCGCGCTCAGGAGATGGGGCTTGCAGTGATTGTGGAGAATCACGGCGGCGTCAGTTCCGATGGAAGTTGGATGGCTGGACTCATGAAGCGCATGGCACGACCGAATGCCGGCACGCTTCCTGACTTCGGCAATTTCCGACTCAGCGAGACGGAGCAGTACGACCGCTACAAGGGCATTGCTGAAATGATGCCGTGGGCCCGCGATGTCAGCGCCAAGACCTACGGCTTTGATGCCGCCGGCAACGAGACCACTATTGATTACGCGCGCGTGTTCGCCATCATGGACGCGGCGCGCTATTCCGGCTTTGTGGGCATCGAATTCGAGGGGAAGACCATGTCTGAGCCAGACGGGATTCGTGCCACCAAGCGATTGATCGAGCGGTTCGGCGTTCGAGCGTAACGCTCCCTGCGTTCACATGGTGTCGTACACTTCTTGCCCCTATGAGTGCAGACACGCATACACCGTCCGGCCATCGCCGCGAAAAAGTCGTCCTTGTCACCGGTGCCGGCGGCGAGATGGGCCACGGGCTCATTGAAGCGCTGTCCCGCGACGGCAGGCAGATCGTTGCGATCGACGTTCGCGAGCTTGATGCTGGCGTGCGCGGTCACTGCCGCGACGCGTTTGTTGGTGATATCTGCGACGCCGGATTGCTTGAGCGCATCAACGCGCAATTTGAAATTGGCGAGATCTTCCATTTAGCAGCGCTGCTTTCCACGCGCGGTGAATTTGCGCCAGAGACTGCGCATCATGTGAATGTGGGCGGCACGCTCAACTTGCTCAAGCTTGCCGCGGAGCAGGCGCGCAGTCACGGTCAAAGCGTGAAGTTCATGTTCCCAAGTTCGATTGCTGCGTATGGAATGCCCACGCTTGCGGACAAGCGCGCGCATCCAGTAGTGAACGAAGATCAGTTCACGCACGCGCACACCATGTACGGCGTGAACAAGTTGGCTGGCGAGGAACTCGGTCGCTACTACCAAGCGCACTATCGCAAGCTCGCCAAGGATCGCCACCCAGCGCCGATTGACTTTCGTTCAATTCGCTTTCCAGGAATCATCTCCAGCGATACGGTTCCGTCGGGCGGCACTAGCGACTACGGCCCGGAGATGATCCATGTGGTGGCGCAGGGCAAGGCGTATGACTGTTTCGTGCGGCCGGATACGCGGATTCCGTTTATGACCATGCCCGAGGCGATCGACGCGCTGCTGCGATTGGCTGCCGCGCCAAAGGAACAACTCACGCGCACGGTCTACAACGTTTCTGCTTTCAGCCCAACCGCTGCGGACTTCGAGCGCCTTGTGAAGCAGGCGTTCCCGGGTGCGCAGGTCTCGTTTGCACCAGACCTTGGTCGTCAGGCGATCGTCGACAGTTGGCCCGAGGAGTGCGACGATTCCGCCGCGCGGCGCGACTGGGGATGGAAGCCCACGTACACCTTTGAAAGTGCTTTCGAGAAGTACTTGATGCCAAAGATCCACGCCCGCTACGGGCATTGATTGTTCCGCGGCTGTTGGCAGTTCGGGGCGCGTGTGGTGCATTGCACATTGCGGGGTGACGCACCAAGGCGGTAACCTTCCGAAATGACCACCATCACCGACCGCCCGTTCGAGGGCCGCACGCAGAAGATTCTCGCCACGCTTAAAGATGCGGGGCAGTTGAAGCACCTGCAGACGATTGAAGGACCGATGGGCCCCACGGTCAAACTCCGTGGATACGGAGAGGTTGCCTGCTTCTGCTCAAACAACTATATGGGTCTTGCTAATCACCCCGAGGTGGTTGAGGCTGGCATCGAGGGGCTTCGTCGCTACGGCGCAGGCACCGCGAGCGTTCGATTCATCTGCGGCACCTTCGAGTGTCACGAGACGCTTGAGGCGAAGATCGCCGAGTTCTACGGATGCGAGGCCGCGTACAGCTTCACGAGTTGCTGGAACGCCAACGAAGCAATTTTCCCAACGCTCTGCGAGCCTGGTGACCTGATCATCAGCGATGAGTTGAATCATGCATCAATTATTGATGGAGTCCGCCTTGCGGGCGTCATTAAGAAGGGTCTCCATAAGGGCGTCTTCAAGCACGCTGATCTTGGCGATCTGCGCACCAAGCTCGAGGCCGCCCGCGCCAACGTTCAGGTGACCGGTGCGATCTGGGTTGTGACTGACGGCGTCTTCAGTATGGAAGGCGACATCGGCGACCTCCCGGGGCTGCGCGCGGTGTGCGATGAATTTGGCGCGCTCCTTGTTGTTGACGACAGCCATGGCACGGGCGTGATGGGTCTGACTGGCCGCGGAACGCACGAGCACTGGGGCATGGACGCAACGAAAGTTGACTATTTCACAGGCACGCTCGGCAAGGCGCTCGGTGGCGCGGCGGGCGGCTATGTGGTGGGTTCACGCAAGGCGATCGACCTCTTGATTCAGCGCGGTCGTCCGACGCTCTTCTCCAACGCGTTGCCAGCAACGGTTGCATGCAGCGCGCAGAAGGCGATCGAAATTCTGATGCGCGAGCCGCAGCGCGTGCAGAAGTTGCGCGACAATGTTGCCTACGCGCGCTCCATGATCCGCGAGGCTGGTTTCCAAGTCCTTGAGAGCCCGACCGCTATCTGCCCAATCATCGTGCATGACACCGCGAAGGCCATTGCCATGAGCAAGCGACTCTTGGAGCTTGGCGTGTTCGTCATCGGCTTCGGATTCCCAGTCGTACCTGAGGGTCACGCGCGTCTGCGCTGCCAGGTGAGTGCTGCGCACGAGAAGCAGCACTTGGACGCGTTCGGCGAAGCTCTGCGCAAGTTGCGCAAGGAATTCCGTTGATCTACCGGCGTATCTACGACGCGGCACTTTCGCAGGCGAGCTACATCATTGGGTGTGCGGTCTCGCGCGAGGCGATCGTTGTGGATCCTGCACGGGATATTGATCGCTACGAGGACGCAGCTGCCGAAGCTGGCGTCCGGATTGTTGCAGTTGTGGAGACGCACCATCACGCAGACTTTGTGAGCGGAGTTCGCGCGTTTGCTACTACGCGCCCCGTGCAGGTATTCATGAGTGGAGTGGCCGGACGCGCGCAGTGGACCGCCGATGGCGGACTGCACGCGGACGCCTCGACCCGATTTCTTGGCGACGGAGACACCTTCGAGGTGGGGACCCTACGCATGCGCGCGCGCGCTACGCCGGGGCATACAAGGGAATCGCTGAGCTTCGAGTTGCTCGGTCGCGACCACTTGCCGACTGCGCTCCTGACCGGTGACTTTCTCTTTGCGGGCGAGGTTGGTCGACCGGATCTCGGTTCTCTGGCTACTCGCGGCATGACGGTTGACGAGGGCGTGGAGGCGTTGCGAACGAGCCTCGCCATGTTGAACGACATGCCTGATGGCACGATGATTCTCCCGGGCCATGGCGCGGGTAGCGCGTGCGGCAAGACGATCGCTGGACTTTCCGAGACCACTGTCGGCATCGAACGCATCATCAACAAGGCGCTCCGACTACAGGGTGACCCGGTGAAGTTCCGCGAGTCTGTATTGCGCGACATTCCCGATCCACCGCCGTACTTCGCGCGCGTGAAGGCTGCCAACGAGGCCGGTCCCGCGGTGCACGATGGCATTCCGTTTCCTCGGTGCCTGAGTGCCGCAGAGTTTCTTGAGGCTACGGCGCGTCCTGGATGCGTTGTGGTTGACATGCGCGATTGGGGTTCGTGGGTTGAAGGTCACATCCCGGGTGCGCTCTTTGCGTTGCTCGACCAATGGTTCGCGCCCACCGTCGCCAATTACTTGGAGGCAGGCGACGAAGTACTGATCATCGCTAGCGCAACCACTGTGCAACACGCGGTGCGGATCATGTACCGCCTAGGCATCGACCGATTCCCCGGTTGGATCTCGCCGACCGAGTTCGATGTCATCGGTGCCAAGCACCTTGAGTCGAGCGGTTGTGATGACATCAGCCCGCTCGATGCCCGCGAGCAGATCAGACAGGGCGGCGTTGCCGTCATTGACGTACGCACGTGCCAAGAATTTGCTGACGGACATCTCAGCGGCGCAACGCATATCCCCTACGTTCAGATTCCTGCGCGCATCGGGGAGCTTGATCCTTCCGTTCCGCTCATTGTCTATTGCCATCGCGGTAATCGCAGCGCGCGCGCGTGTGCGTATTTGCGTCGACGTGGGTTCAATGTCACGCATCTTCTTGGTGGCTACTTTCCGTACGCCGGACGCGGGTTCTGACCATGAAATCGATGGACAGACTCCATCTCGCGCCGACCCCGCTTGTCCCCGTGCGTCTCTCGGACGACGGTCCGACCGTGTGGTGCAAGTGCGAATTCATGAATCCGTCGGGAAGCACGAAGGACCGCATCGCGGCCTTCATTCTCTCCAAGGCATGGCGCGAAGGCGTGGTGGGTCGGGGCGACTTGGTGGCTGAAGTAAGCAGCGGTTCCACAAGCATCGCTATGGCGATGGTCTGCGCGCGTCTCGGGCTGCGCTTCATCGCCATCATGCCTGAAGGTGTGAGCCGCGAGCGGATCCTGATGATTCAGGGCTTTGGTGGCGAGGTGCGCTGTACTGCGAAGGAGCTTGGCATGAATGGCGCCAACGAAGCCTGCCGGAAGTTGGCGGCAGAAACGAAGGTATTCCTTCCGCGCCAGTTTGAGAATCTCGACAACGCGGAGGCGCATCGGTTGGGTACCGCGGTAGAGATCGCGGCTGACCTCGAGACGCATTCATCGGCGTCGCGGATGGTTGCGTTTACATCCGGAATCGGTACTGGCGGCACCATGGTCGGGATCTGCCAAGGATTGCGCGATCATGGTTTCGAGGTTCGACCATTCGCGGTTCGGCCAGTTGCTTCAGGAACCAATGCAATGTGCGGCGAGTGCTTCTCGTCGCCGGAGCAGTGTTCGTTCTCGTCACGGATTCCGGGCGTGCTCGACGGCATGAGTCGGATCTACTGTCCCGATGACATTGAGCATCTGTGTGAAGTGGAGATTGGCGACGAGTTGGCCATGAACACCACGCGTGCGCTGATTCGCGCTGGATTCCCGGTGGGTCCAAGCAGTGGCATGAATGTCGCGGCGGCGATCGAAGTGGCGAAAGGGCTACCGGAAGACGTGCGCGTCGTCACCATCCTGTGCGACCGTATGGAGCGCTACTTCAGCACCGAGCTCTTCACCGCCTGGACAGACTAAATCCGTTCCTGGCTCAGGTGTCACCGCACGCTGAGCGTCGGCTGAATCAGGCCGCCATGCGCTTGGATGCTGATCTGCGATGCAAGGCGCTGGCACAGCGCATCAATATCGCGACCAAGCGCGGGCGTCTCCCAATTGGCGAGCGGCGTTCCGGCATCACAATTGGCGCGCAATTTCATATGAATCGGCATGCCGCCGAGGTAGGGCAGTCCCATCGTCTGCGCCATGACCTCCGCGCCACCGCGTCCAAAGATGTCGTACTCCTTGCCGTCATCGCCGACGAAGTAACTCATGTTCTCTATGACGCCCAGGATCGGGATCCCCAACTGCTGGAACATTCGGACCGCGCGGCGCGCGTCGTCTTGCGCCACGCGCTGCGGCGTGCACACCACCACCGCGCCAGTGAGCGGCAGCAGTTGGCTCATCGTCAGCGGCACATCGCCAGTTCCAGGCGGAAGATCAATGATCAAGTAATCGAGCGCGCCCCACTCAGTCTGCAGCGCCAGTTGTTTGAACGCACCGTGCGCCATCGGTCCGCGCCAGATGAGAGCCTTGTCCGCGTCCACCAGTTTGCCGAGCGACATGGTCTTGATGCCATGCACCTCAAAGGGCAGCAGCATGTTGCCGCGCGCCGCGGTGGGAACATCTTCAAGACCGAGCATCGTTGGAACACTCGGCCCGTATATGTCGCCATCAAGAAGACCGACCTTCGCGCCGAAGCGCGCGAGGCCAACAGCCAAGTTCGCACTCACGGTGCTCTTACCAACGCCGCCCTTGCCAGCGCCGACAGCAATGATGTTCTTCACGAGCGGCAGGGGATTCCCGCCCTCGCGCGTGCGATCATTGGCCTTGCGAACGTCGGCGGTGAACTCGATCTCGAGCTTTCCAAGCGGCTCTCCCGTTTCAATGGACTTCGCACGCACGGCCTCGTCAATGTCGCCGCGGATCTTGTCCTTCATGGGGCACGCCGGGGTAGTGAGTTCAATGACGAGCTTGACATCATTGCCGGTCTGCAGCACATCCTTGACCATCCCAAGGGTGACGAGGTCCTTCCCGAGATCGGGGTCCTGAACCGTGCGGAGGGCGTCATGGAGATGCTTTGACGTGAGTGCCATAGTCCGGCAATCGTATCCCGGACAGGCTATTGGGCGGGGTTCTGCATGGAATTGCTGCCGGGCACCAACATCATTCGCCGAAATCTGCAATGAGTTGGCAACGGCGCGCGTTTCGCACCCGTGAGGTGCCAGCACGCGCCCGCCTTTCACAGGACCCATCGCCCATGAACGCATCACGAACCACAGTCATCGCGGCCTTCATCGCTAGTACCACTTTCCTGGCGGCATCCGTCATTGCGGCACCGCCTGCGCCCGCGCCCGCCGCTACGCCGCCTGCCGCGCCGCCCGCTACTGATCCGGCATCACCGCTGAGCGGTCCGCCCGTTGCCAAGGATGCTGGCACCGGTCAGCAGGGATTCGGAGAGAAGGGTGGTCCCAAGGGCAACAACAATAAAGAGCGGCCGTTTGTTGGCATGGCCGCCGAGCGGCGCAACATGGAACTTTGGCGCCGCGCATTTGAACAGGTGATGCCGACGCTGTCGCCCGAAGTTCAGGAGCAGGTGCGCGCGCTGCGCAGCGATTTTGAAACGCAGATGAAAGCGTTCCGCGAAGCCAATGGCGACAAGATCAAGGCCTTCGAACAACAGGCGAAGGAGCGAAACCAATCCGCCGACGGCGCCAAGAAGAAGCCTGACCCGGCGATGATGCAGGAGATGCAAAAACTCAAAGACTCGGCGCCCAAGGTGGAAGTGTTGCAGCAGAAGATCTGGACACTCCTCACCCCGGAGCAGCAGGCTGCATTCAAGACCAGTTACGACGCCATCAAGACGGAAGCCGAGCAACGCAAAGAGGATCGCAAGGACGGGAAGGACGGCAAGTCAGGCAAAGCAGGCAAGGACGGCATGACCGATCCCATGCAGCCCGATCCGATGCTTCCCGGTGGCGAAACGCCCGGCAAGCGACCAGATGGTCGACCATTCAACTTTGACAACACGCCTGACGACCCGGCCCGCAAGGGCGACGGCAAGCCATCAGGCAAGTGAGGAGGTTCAACGCGCTGCGGGGCGCGTGGATGTTGGGGCCTCAATGGTCACTAGCGCGCGTGCGACCTTCGGGTTGCACGCGCGCTGCCATTAACTTCCGCCGGCAACCAGAATGTCGTCGTAGCGCTCGATGATCTGCGGACCAGCGGTGTTGACGCTCGTACTCACAATGTCGGTCATCGCCGTACCGGAGGTGGTGGCCTGCGCACGCGAGAAGAAGATTCCATCGCTCCCAGCGCTGATGATGAAGTACTTACCGCGAGCGGTGCCGGATCGCACCTTGTCTTTGTCGGCAACGGCTGCAGAGCCGGTTGGGGATTGCGCATTGATTCCCGCATGACGAATCAACTGCCCGAGCGTCAAGTCACGTGCGCCTGCACCGGACTCCCCGCCCGCTGAACTGGTGTTCAGCACGCTGCCTTTGGTTGCATCGATCTGATCAGTGCTGGTGTCACCAAGCTGTGTGGTTCCGGTGTAGGCCAGCATGCCCGAACGTTCAAACTGACCTGGGTTGCTGCCGTTCTTGACCAGTGGGCCAATGCCGCGCTGTTGCTTGATGAAGATCATCGGTGCGCCCCATGCGTCGACCAAGTCTGGCACCAGGCCAGCGCCCGCCGCCTCGGGTTGCCCGGTGGTCGCGCCGAGTTGCCCAGCGGCCTTGCTGAACTCACGGCCCTTCGGCGAGTAGAAGGCGTCGTACTTCTTTCCGTTCTTGTAGGGACCTTCGCCCATCTTGTTCGCGTCGATTTTGATCCTGAACGTGGGCGTGACACCAGTGAATGTCAGTTCCGTTCCGCTGAAGGTGGTGTAGTCGGCGTCGGTGTAAATTCGGTAGCCGCCCATGAGTGCGAGCAACGCATTCTCAGCAGCAGTGATTTGCGGAAGATCACTATCGCCGTTGAGCCCTGCGTACAGGGCGTCATCCGGAACCGCGGATGGATACTCGCCAAATTCTTGGAAGTACGCATCGCATGCCTTGGCAAACTCCTGCGCCGTGCCCATGGTGGCCGTTGACTTGGAGCGCTGAATCACCTTGCCGAGCGCGGGAAGGAGCAGACCAACGAGCAGCCCGATGATGCCAATCACCACCAACAGTTCCACCAAGGTGAAGCCTCGAAGGGTGGCGGCGGTGCGGCGGACTGGACGGCCTGACGCCGATCGGAGAGTGGTGGTGGTTCGCATAGGTGGTCTTTCGCTGAAGTATACGGACGCAGATGATGAATTGATGCGCGGATCATCGGAGCGCCAGTGACCCGAAAGTTGCGATTTCCGGATCGTCAGCGCACCATTCCGCCCGTTTGTCGGAGTCCCTCATAGATTCCGCACGCCACGACGGTGGCCAGGTTGAGGCTGCGAGCCCGTGGGTCGGCACGCATCGGGAGGGTCAGTTGATGGCCGGCGCCGTAGGTGGCGTCCACCCAGGCGTGCACCTCTGCGGGGACGCCGCCAGTCTCTTGTCCAAAGAGCAGGTA
>CANJHD010000044.1 GCA_947474065.1 Planctomycetaceae bacterium | reverse complement strand
TGGCCGAATGCTGCGAGCGATCTGGTGCCTGCGTTCATGGCAACGGTGCCCGAGGATCCGTGGTCAGGCAAGCCAGTACTGATGTCTTCTGACGCCGATGGATTTCGGATCTGGTCCATCGGCCGCGACGGTGTTGATGACCGCGGCGACCTCACGATCTGCATCCCCGCCGTGCTTGGCGAACATCCCGGGGAATCAGCTTCCACTTACCCTGACGTTCGGGTTCCGTGGAATGCTCCACAGAATGGACCAACCACTGACTGGGTTTGGTTCGCGCCGCGTGGAGACTTCACGCGCTGGTCGAGCCCCTAATCGGCCGGCGTGAGCAGCACGCCACCACGCACATGGTTCAGCCCTGAAGCACAACCCGATACCCTGTGTCCATGCGCACGCCATTCCTGCTGCCATCGGTGATTCTGCAGCGCATGCTTGTTGCGTTGTGCGTGTGCGCTGCCGGAACGCTGGTCTCGCGGGCCGCTGCGCAAGACAACGCTGCGCCGTTGTGGCGCGTGGCGTTCCAAGCTGCTGGATACGGAACCACCGCACCAATCATTAGTGGTGATGAGGAATCGTTCCTTGGAAATCTCCACTATCCGGTCACACAAGAAGAGCGCGCGCAGCTTGATGTATTGCTGCAACGAACCGCCGCGGTGCGGCAGCAATTCGACGCTGCCGCGCGCGTGAAGCGTGCTGACTGGGACCTTGATCGCTCGAAAGGATTCGCACTTACGCTCGAACATCTTTCGAAAATGCGGAGCGCTGCGCGACTCATGCGCGTTCAAGTGGTTGCGGAGCTTGATGACAGCAATTCTGCAGACGCGCTCGTGAGCCTCGCTGCACTTGGAATCATGGGTGCACAAGCGGGGCAAGACCGAATTGCCATTAGCTCGATGGTTGGATCATCACTCGGGACAATGCTGGCAGATACGGCGAACGAGGCAATTGATGCTGGTGCGGTTGATGACAAAGCAGCGAAGCAGCTTCTTGAGGCCCTCGGTCCCCTCAAGGGCTCGGATCCATTTCGATATGGCGATGCAGTCAAGGGAGAGTGGGAACTGCTGAACAACAGTGTGCGCGAGGCGAAGTCTGACAAAGACATCCAACAGATGATCAACATCGTTGACGGTGGCGGGAAGGGGGCAGAAATCACGCTTGAATCAGCGCGAAGTTCAGTGGAATCAATGCGAACTGTTTACGACCGTGCGGCGCTGGCTTTTTCTAGCCCCGATCCAAATGCTGCAATTGATGCCCTTCGTCGCCTGACCCAATACGCAGAAGGTGGACGATTTGGACCACTCGCGAAGCTGGTGCTGCCAGACTTTGTCAGTATTTATCAGCGAAAGCTTTCATCTGACCAGGATCTCGCTTTACTGTTTGCACGCTTGCAAGTGATCGCTGACGGCAAAGAGAAGCGCGAAGATGTAATGAATGCTGCACTCTTTCTTGCACGGGCAAGCGCGGGCGCGCGGAGTGTTCCAGATGAAGTGCAAGAGTCGCTTGAGCTCCTGCGCGTGGCACCAGTGGCGCTTGATGCCGCGAGCAATGAGCGAGTACTCGAGATCTTGACGCGCGCCGATCGCAATGTGTTGAAGCCGCTTGCTGAGGCAATCGTCTGCAAGCGCTGTGACTTCACCGCCCTACGTCACCGCGTGCCGACGCTTGATGTCCCATTGCTTGGGGGAATTCGTGGCGCCACGCGAATGGCTCTTGCTGATGGACTGCGGCGCGTTCGAGAGTACAAACAACCCGATGCCATCGTTGCTGCTGCCATAACGGCTTACCGCGTCGGTGCGTTGCTTGCTATGGATCCATCCTTGCCGCGAGCAGCGCTGGCACACAGTATCTGGCGGGAGACCACTGCCGCTGTACAAGAAAGTGCGCGATTTGGTCCCATTTCCAAGGCTGGCATTGATGAGATGGAACGCGCGCTCGTATTCATGCCGCCGGGTGATCCGTTTGGATTCCGCAAGGGAATGGAAGATGACGCCAAGGACATCGTGACGGAAGGGATGCCACGACGCGACGCTTCGGCTAACGAAGCGATTGCCGAACGTGTACAGATTCTGAAGCAGCGCGGAACCAGCGCAGTCTTTACACGCGTCGCATTTGCTTCCGTGTTCAATGGCGACCACACGCCGGCTGTGCAAGATGCTGCTCTGATCCGACTGACCGACCTTTATCCAACAAGCGCAACCACCGCCATCATCGCGGCCGTTACCGCCGCGAAGGAACAACGCGCCAACAGTGGTGGCTCAGCAATAACAGATATGAGTTACGAGGTGCCATTCGACTTGCCGCTTGACGAGCAGAAGGCGCGATTCAAACGCGCTGATCCGGTTCGTGGCATCTCGTTCATTGACGCCAACGCATTGATTGCTATCGCGGGTAGTGATTACTCCGCCGCCTTTGATGCTGTGAAAGCGGCTGGAAAGCAGCCGTAACGATTGAAATCGCGACAGAGCAAGTACACAACAGTTTCTGTCAGCGAATGAAGCGGATGCGTCCAAAGTCTGGGGCGAAAGGCAGTGGCGGCGCAACAATTGGTGCCGGAAAATACACCGCCCATGCCTTACCGACGATCATTTCGCGCGGTACTACTCCAGGTTGCGCATCACCGAAAGTCTTCAGAGTGAGTGCGTGTGGCCGACCCCACAACCGCCCATCACGGCTCGCTGATGAGTTGTCGCCGAGCATCACATACTCGTGGTCACTCAGGCGCGCTGGCTCTTCGTAGTTCGTTGCAAAGCCTGGCCCAGAGAGATAATCACCGTTGATAGTGAACTGATTGTTGGCATCATGCAGAACCGGGCGGTAATACAAATCGCGGTCAATCCTTACACCACGCAGTGTGAATGGCGCAGCGGTATCGAATGTCCACGCTAAGCGCGGCGGGGTTGGGGCATGTGCATCAGTATGACGGCGCACATATTGCTCGACCGTTCTTCCGAACATACTGGCGGTAACACGATCATCAAGCGACTTGAATTCATAGGGCATTTGCAGCACTCGGCTGCCATTGATGAATACCCACAGTTGTTGGTCAACATGCCAACACTCGAACGACAGTAGTCCATCCGTGCGCGGCGCGAATTTTGCGTTTGCGGTGTCGAGTAACTCGCCACTCTCCATGACGCTACGGGTCACCGTTACTTCGCCAGAGCCCTTGATAGAAAATTTCATTGTGGCACTGCGCGCCGTGAGCGTGAACGTGGAGGTGAACGCAGCGAGCTGCGCGCACTCAATGGTGGCGCACAGGCGTAGGTCACTCACGGGGAAGCACGTCTCAAGACGCCAATCACGGTCGGCCATGCCGCGCGGCGAGCGGCGCATTGCGTCATAGGCCATGCGCATGGCGTTGTACGAACTCCAGTCATCAAGAGCGAATGCATCCGAGTTCCAGTCAAGGGTTGTGGAACCGAGGCCCGAGAATGTCCAATCGCGGCTTGGTGCCATCTTCCAGTTAGCAGCGTCAGAAGCGGAGGACTTCCATGGCGGCCCAGACCACGATGATTTCATGGCTGTTTCGAGTGTCTTTACCGGAATGATCGGCTCAAAATCACTGTCATAGACGGGCTGCCACACGGCGCGTTGCACAAATTCTGGCTTGCGAGCGATCTTCAGATCTTGTGTTCGCGCGTCCGGTGCACCAGTAAAGACATCGCCATCAAAGAGCAGGAATGTCTCGCCCGGCAGGCCAACCATGCGCTTGATGTAGTTCTGCGTATCGCCGGCTGGATCGGTTGGGTTCTTGAACACCACAACATCCCAGCGCTGTGGATCCGTGAATGCAAACAGAGGCTTGAGCACCAGGACGCGATCGCCAGCGCGCGCTTCTGACGCCATCGAAATTGCCGAAGCAGTCACGATCGGTGTACGGGTTGAGATCATCGGATCAAACACCGGCAACGGGCGCGGGTCGCCTGTACTCGCCATACCGACAGCCGTTTGAACATCGGCGGGATACTCAAATCCAGTGACTGGACTAAAGATGCGTGCATGCGCACCCATGAGCGTTGGGCCCATCGATCCCGTCGGAATCACGAATCCCTCAAGTACAAATCCGCGGAACGCCATCGCCATAGTGAAGGCGACCGTCAGGGACATTAGAGTCCCGACGATATCTGTTTCTGGCTTGTCTTCTCTGGTGTTCTTCTGCGTCGCGGTCATCGAGTCAGATCGTATCGGGGAACTCGCACGCGGCGGAAATCCGCTCAATCAACTGGGCGGTTGTCCTGGTTCTCCGCCGCCCTGCGCACCACCTTGCGCGCCACCCTTGCCACGACCGCGACGTCGACGACGCTTCTTCTGACCGCCTTGTGACTGCTGCTCCGATGAGCCAGTGTTGTCACCGTTTGTGGCAGTTGTCGGAGTCTGGGGCGATGCAGGTGTGTTGGATGCTGCGGGGGCGTTGGATGCAGCCGGAGTGTTCGACGCACCCGGAGCCTTGGGCGCATCTGCGCGCTTCGCCACTTCCTTGAACGAGCTCTGCTGAGCGTCCTTCGGAGCGCGGTTGTCTGCGGTTCGCCCGGCGCCACCAGTGCGACGCGCCACGTCCTCGCGGCGCATGCCACGGAATGGATCGGGCTGAGCCGCAGGCTGCGGACACGCGTCTTCGGGCAGAAGTTCTTCAACTGGCACGGCAATATCAACGCCGTTGTGGTCAAGACGCACGAGCACCAACTGCACAAGAATCTTGGAGTCAATGACCGTGCCTGGACCCTCACTGGTGCCAACGCGGCTCTTGTTCTTTGGTAGCCGCTTCTTCAGTTCGTCGTAGGTCTGATCCTCATAGCGGAGGCAGCACATCAGACGCCCGCAGCGACCGCTGATCTTCAGCGGATCAAGCGATGCCTTCTGCGTCTTTGCGCTCTTCATGCTGACAGGCATCAGAACCTTCAAGAAATTCTTGCAGCAGCAGTGCTGGCCGCATTTCTCGTAGTCGGCAGTGAGACGAGCTTCATCGCGTGCGCCAATCTGATGCATTTCAACGCGCGCGCCGAAGCGACGGGCGAGTGCTGGCACGAGTTCGCGGAAGTCCACGCGCTCTTCACTCAGGTAATGCACAGTGACGTGTTCGCCGCCAAGGACAGGCTCCACTTCCACGATTTTCATCGTGAATCCCATTGACTTTGCCTCAGCGCGCACGGCTTCAAGTTCGGTGTCCATGAAGCGGTCGCGCATAGCGGACCAGCCATTCATGTCTTCGACCGTTGCCACGCGCAAGATGCGCCCATTGGTATGGAACGGGTAATCCTTGCCACCAGAGTTGTCTACGTACTCCAGCATCTCATGACGACTAATGCTTTTTGAGCAACCACTGTTTGGGCAGGTGGTCGTGAGCATCTCTGCAATTTCAGTGCCGCGGTGAGTGCGCGCAACCATTCTGCTGCCACAGCCAGGCTTCGCAGTGCCGTCATACGGATATTCACCGATCAGTTTGATCGAACCGAACTTCACCACAATCGACGAGGGTGCTTTGAGACGCGCGTACACCTCTGCATCAGTCATAGCGTCCCGGTGAGCAGGATCGGCATCGCGTTCGAACATTGGTAGCGGGAATATCGACATAAATAGTGCCTAAGTAACTCGATCAATTTTTCAGACGTATGTCCGAACAGATTCGCACGTGCACACCAAATTGCGATCGCCGTACGGATTGTCGACGCGGCCAACCGGTGGCCAATACTTCCATGAACGAAGCCACGATGCTGGGAACGCAGCCTGCTCGCGCGTGTATGGGCGCGTCCACTCAGTTGCTGTCACCACCGCAGCGGTATGCGGCGCGTGCTTCAGCGGATTGTTGTCCTTTGGCCACGTGCCATTCTCGATCTGCCGGATCTCTTCGCGAATAGCAATCAGCGCGTCACACAAGCGATCGCACTCTGCTTTGCTTTCGCTCTCGGTTGGCTCGATCATCAACGAGCCAGCAAGCGGCCAACTCATAGTTGGTGCGTGGAAACCGAAATCCATCAGGCGCTTCGCCACATCATCAGGCTTGATTCCAACACTCACATCAAAGGGACGCAGGTCAATGATGAACTCGTGCGCGCATCGACCATTGCCGTTGGTGTAGACCACTTCGTAGTGATTCTCCAGCCGCTTCGCCATGTAGTTGGCGTTCAAGATGGCTACTTCAGTTGCACGGCGCATACCCTCCGCGCCCATCATGGCGATGTACATCCAACTGATGGTGAGAATGCTGGAGCTGCCATAAGGAGCCGCGCTGATTGGGCCAATTGCGTGCTTTCCAGCTGTCAGAGGCCGTGTTACCGGGTGACCAGGCAGGAAGTCCGCAAGCCGCGCCACGACGCCGATCGGACCCATGCCCGGTCCACCGCCGCCGTGCGGAATGCAGAACGTCTTGTGCAGATTCAAGTGACATACGTCTGCGCCGATGTCGCCAGGCCGCGTGATTCCAACTTGCGCATTCATGTTGGCGCCGTCCATGTAGACAAGCCCACCGTTCGAATGGACGATCTCACACAATTCGCGGATGCGATCTTCGAATACGCCATGCGTACTTGGGTACGTCATCATGCACGCCGCGAGATCCTTGGCGTGGAGTTCTGCCTTCATCTTTAGATCGGCCATGTCAACGTTGCCATCAGCATCGCTGTCGACCGGAACAACAGTCATCCCAGCGATCACTGCACTTGCTGGATTTGTTCCGTGCGCACTGTCAGGGATCAAGCAGACTGTGCGAGCTTTGTCGCCACGATGGTGGTGATATGCGCGGATCACCATGAGACCTGCGTACTCGCCTTGCGAACCAGCGTTTGGCTGCAGACTGACCGCGGCGAAGCCGGTTACCTCGCAGAGCCACTGCTCGAGCGTGCTGAACAGATCTGCGTAGCCCTTCCACTGATCAGCAGGTGCGAACGGATGGATCTTGCCAAAGCCCGGCCAGGTGACCGGGATCATTTCGCTGGTGGCGTTCAACTTCATAGTGCATGATCCAAGCGGAATCATGCTGTGAACCAGGCTTAAATCCTTGCTTTGCAGACGCCATAGGTAGCGAAGCATTTCGTGCTCGCTGTGGTAATGGCTGAAGACTGGCTGCTGCATGAACTGACTCACGCGCTCGAAGGCGCCGAGGTTTGATGCAGTGACAGTGTGTGCTACATCGGCAACCTTTGGGGCGGGTTTGCCGGTGCCCGTGGCGAAGATGTCGATCACATCTTGCACATCAAGTGGGGTCACGGTTTCATCAAATGTGACACCAAGTGTTCCGTCCGCAAAGGTGCGGAAATTGATCTTCTTGACTGCCGCTGCGGCCAGCACCCCCTGCTGAGTAGCGCCACTACCGAGTTTGACGCGCACCGTGTCAAACCATGCGTGTGTTCCGCAATCGTGACCAAGTAAGCGCAATGCAGCCGCGAGTGTGTTTGTTGCACGATGCACGCGATACGCGATTGCCTTCAGTCCCTCAGGGCCATGCCACGCACCGTACATACCAGCGATGACCGCAAGGAGCACCTGCGCCGTGCAGATGTTGCTCGTGGCGCGCTCGCGCTTGATGTGTTGCTCGCGCGTCTGGATCGCCATACGAAGGGCGGGTTCGCCGGCGGTATCGCGGCTCATGCCAATCAATCGGCCGGGCATCCTGCGGACGTGCTCTGACTTCGTTGCGAAGTACGCGGCATGCGGGCCGCCAAAGCCCATCGGTACGCCGAATCGCTGTGCACAACCAACAACTACATCAGCGCCCCACTTGCCCGGTGGCGTCAGCAAGCACAGCGCAAGAGGATCTGCTGCCACTACAAGGAGCGCACCAGCGGTGTGCAATGCTGCTGCAAAGTCCTTGAAATCATGGATTTTTCCGCTCGTGCATGGATACTGAACAAGACCGCCACAGAAAGATCCGTCCGCGATGGTTGCGTTCAAGACCTTGCCAATGACGAGTTCAATCCCAAGACCAGAAGCGCGCGTCTCAACCACGGCGATGGTCTGCGGATGGCAATCTTCAGCAACAAAGAAGCGTTTCTTTTTCTGACCACTCGCGGAGAAACAAAGGCTCATCGCTTCGGCAGCGGCAGTTCCTTCGTCAAGAAGCGACGCATTGGTCACTTCCATGCCGGTGAGTTCGCACACCATGGTCTGCCAGTTCAAGAGTGCTTCAAGACGACCTTGTGCGATCTCTGCTTGGTAGGGCGTGTACGCCGTGTACCAACCGGGATTCTCAAGCACATTGCGCAGAATCACGGGCGGCGTGATCGTGTCGTGATAGCCCATTCCCATGTAAGTGCGCCAAACCTGATTGCGGTCGGCGAGTGTTTGCAGCGCGGCGAGGGTTTCTGCTTCGCCGCGCATGGCGAACTTTTGGCCGTTGGTTGGATCGTTGATGTCGAGTTCGCGGCGCAGACGGATGCCTGCGGGAATCGCTGAGTCAATCAACTCTGCCATTGATGCGCAGCCGAGTGTGGCGAGCATCTCCGTTTCTTCGACGGCAGTTGTCCCCAAGTGACGTCGCGCGAATGTATCGAGCGGGTCGAGCGGACCAGGGATGTTGGCGGCGGCGGTGACGGCCTTCGGGGAAGTCTGCATCGATGTCATCGGAGTGGTGATGTGCGTGGCGCCGTGGCGCAGGGACGAAATTGGGGTACGCGCCGCGCAAGTAAGCGCGCGGCGCAGCCCAAGTCTTCAAGTATAGGAGGGTGGTGGAACGCGCCCGATCAGTGCAAACGGGCTGGAATTAGGTGGCGCCGCCGGCCCGGTCAGGCGGTTTCCGTGTCGATCAACTCTGGCTCGCCTTCTGAGCCTCCGTGTGCTGGCAGGAGGAGTGCTGCTTGCTCAGATGGAAGTTCCTGAACGCCACGCAGTTTCTTCTCGATCGCGCGCGTCCGCTTTCCCGTGTCGTCAAGCGTGTTCGATGCTGTAGCAAGTTGCTTGCGAACTTTGTCAAGGACATCGCCAAAGCGACCGAATTCTGTCTTCACGGCACCCAGAAGATTCCACACTTCGCTCGAACGCTTCTCAAGCGCCAAGGTGCGGAATCCCATTTGCAGACTTTGCAAGATGGCGGAAAGAGTGGTTGGTCCAGCAAGCACCACGCGATGAACGTGATTCAACTCGTCCGCCAATCCGGGCCGACGAAGCAGTTCGGCATACAGACCTTCCGTGGGCACAAAGAGAATCGCAAAGTCCGTGGTGTATGGCGGGTCGATGTACTTGCTGCGAATGTCTTTCGCGAAACCGCGCACTGCATCAGCGAGCGCCTTCTGTGATTTCTCAACGGCTTCCTTGTCGGCGCAATCTTGCGCATCAAGCAAACGCTCGTAGTCGTCCTTTGGAAACTTGGCGTCGATTGGCAGCCAAAGGGGCACGCCGGCGTCGCCCGATGGTCCAGGCATTCGCACTGCGAATTCCACGCGCTTATTGCTGCCAGGCGCGGTCTCCACATTGCGTGCAAGTTGGTCAAGCGTGAGAAACTGCTCAAGGATGGATTCAAGTTGCACTTCGCCAAGAATTCCGCGCGTCTTCACGTTGGTGAGTGCGCGTTTGAGACCACCAACATCGGCTGCCATGGCCTGCATTTCGCCTAGACCCTTGTGCACCAATTCCAAGCGTTCGCTGACAATCTTGAAGGCACCATCGAGACGCGCAGTCAGGGTTGCCTGGAGTTTTTCGTCCACGACATTTCGCATTTCGTCCAACTTTTTCTGATTCTCCTCGCGCATGGCGGTGAGTTGCGCTTGCGTGGTGTCGCGCACTTCCACCAACTGCACGCGCGTGGTCTCACGGGAATCTGTGAGTTGCTTGTCAAGAGAGGCGCGTGTTGCATCAAGCCGAAGGAGCGTCGTTTCAAGTTGCACTGCAAGGTTCTTGCTGACTTCAGTGCGCAGCGTGGTTGCGGCGGTCAGTTGGTCGTCGCGCGCAAGACTGATGAGTTTGGTGAGCGCGTCGCGCGTGGTGGTCTCACTCAGGCGCAATTCTTCGCGCAGGCGCTTCTCCATGACACCGATCGACTCACCGAAGCGGTGCAGTTCTGTCAGAAATGATTCGTGCGCTTTGATAACGACATCTGCATCCGCACTGGTGTTGCCGCTAGACGAACGCCGCAACAAAACAAATGCAGCAATTGCAGCAAGGGCTAGCGTCAGAACGATGTTGGTGATGATGAGCGCGGTGTCCATGGGCGTGGTTCGGGCGGTGACGCGAGCGTGCGGGTAACGACAAACAGTGACGGATACTTCGGGTGCGAGGCAGGGCGCGTGGTGCCAAGAGTTAGGAGCTAGGAGCTAGGAGCTAGAACCTAGGCGCTCAGCACTCTGAGCACGTGCATTGTCCCTGATGTTGCGGATATTTAATTGGTTGTTATCCGTGGTCCCGGCTGGCCGCCACCCGCGCTGCTGGGCTGAAATGGGGTCCACGGGTTGGGTCCAACGGCCAAAGTGGGTGTGATTGTCATGTTTGGAATCATCGTCTGCGTGGGTGAAGCAGTTGTTTCACCCGCATGGTGGATGATTCCCCTCGTTCGACGCCCTTCCGGGGGGCATCGAAAAACATTTCCCGTGACCGCAGTGGTCGCCTAACCTCTTCGTGGAGACCTATGACGCCGAACCCAAACTCACGCGCAAAGTTGTATCTGAACATCCGGTCACACCTCCGTGACTCGGGCTTGAAGTTTTTTGAGCGTGCGAGCGAACGGCAGTTTCTCCTTCTTATGCGTAGTGATGCACTGACGCTGCATCAGTTGATCACTGTTCACAAGGATGGCATCAAGTTTCGAATTGAGACGAAGCTTCCACTTGTAGTGCCTGCGCATCGTCGCCTGGCGGTTCTTGAACTTGCTGCGCGCCTCAATTGCATCACCGATCGCGGTCACTTTGATGTCAACGTCGACACCGGCGATATGCAGTATCGCGTCGATTGCGATGCACTTGTCAGTCTGGTTGTCCGCCCTGCGCTTCTCAGCGTGCTTGCGCGCTCGCTTGACCCAGTGGTGCGAGCCTGGCCACTCATTGAAGAAGTGATGCTCCACGACATCGACCCCAATACGGTCATGGAGAAGTTCCGGAAGAAGGTGCAGGATCGTGCCGGCGAGAACGCCCGTAACGCTGCTATTGCGCGCCGACGAGCCGAACGCGAACGTGACCGGAACCCTGGTCAACCAGGTAGTGGTTCGCCGATGAATTTCGACATTGATCTCAGCATTCTTGATGGCATCGAGTTGCCCCAGGTACCGGAGTTTCTTCCGGGCATGGAGGTGCCGCTCGGCAAAGAATTCCTGCAAGGTATTGAAGGTGCCATTGAGGAAGCACTTGACGACGCTGAGGATGAATTGAATGTGGACAATGACGAGCCAGCCGCGAAGGATCGTGACGCGACGAAGGGCGTCACTGGCAAAGATGCTGGTAATGGGGACGTAGGTGCCAAGGACGTAAGCGCCGACATTGCGGGTGCCGATGATGCGGGGATCAAGAAGGTGAATAGTGCCGGTATCGACGCTGCGGATGCCAACGATGCGGGCGGCGATCTGCCTGACGGTACTGAGCCAAAGCGCAAAAGTCGCATGCCGAACCCTGACCGCAAGCCACCGCGGTTGCGGCGCCTTCCCCGCGAGGACGGTGAATTGCCACCCACTCCTCCACCAGCGACGGAACCTTCGTAATTCCACGGTCGCCGCGGGCTATGAGCGCCGGACTAGACTCGGCACGTGGCAACAAATCGAAAGAAAAAACCGAAGGGCAACCACGGCCGTGCAGACGCTGTGGAAATGATGACTCGCGTCAAAGAGGTGGTGAGCCGTGCATCGGGTCACGACCAACCGACACGCCAAGAGTTAGCGGTGGATTTCAACATCACCCCGCGATCCGTGGCGAATCTGATCAGCTTTATGAAGAAGATCGGTATAGAGATCACTGCTCAGCCGCGGCCGCGGGACGGCAAGAAGGGATACGTGGTGAATGCCACCGATTTCCTGAAGCAGGACCTCTCTGTTGCAGAGGCGGTTGCTTCGGTACTGCTAACGCAATCGGTCTTGGGCACGCCACTTGCGGCGGATACCGATGCAACCGAAGGCGGTGTCCATCGAATTACCGCGAGCCTTGGGAGCGCGGTGCGAAGCAAACTCGATCGGCTCTCAGGACGATTTGCGGTTCGACTCCTGCGCGCCGCGAAGCCTCCGCGCACGGACGCCTTCCGTGTGGTGCTTGATGCCATCCTTGAGAACTATGTTCTGAATGTCGAATACGAATCGCCGTATGGAGTGAAGAAGGCTGGCGGCTCGAGCGCGGCAAGCGGAGCAACCGCGAAGATTGGAAGTGCGTCGGCGGCTGGTACATCGGCGAAGGCGCGGCGTGTGGAAACTGTCCAAATTGAGCCATTTGGCGTGTTTTTTGCGCGCCGCAGTTGGTATGTCGTGGCGCGCAAACGTCCATCGGGCGAGATGCGGCTCTACAAGCTTGCGCGATTCAAGCGCGTCTCTATTACTGATCAGACCTTCGTTATGCCACGTGGCTGGAACCTCGAGACATACCTCAAGCACTCATGGGAGACCATCCATGATGCACAGTCCACTCCTGTCAAGGTGGTCATTGACCTTGCGGCGAAGGTTGCAGGCAACATGATGGAAACGCTCTGGCATCCGAGCCAGCACTTCCAGGCGCTCCCTGACGGAACCGTGCGATTTACTGCAACAGTTGCCGGCTTCGATGAACTTGTGTGGTGGGTGTTGGGGATCGGCAGCAACGCACGCGTTGTAGAACCAGCGGCACTTCGCAAGCGTGTGCACGATGAGATTCGTGCAATGCACCGCATGGTGGAAAGCGAATCGTGAGTTCGCCATGGTGGATGAGCCGATCAATTTCGATTTGACCCCAGAGCCCGAGACGCCGGTGCAGCCACCAGTAGCACCAGAAGGCGAGGCCGCATCCGCGGCATATCAGTTACCACCATTGCCACCCGGCACGGTCGCCCCTGATACTCCTGGGCCACACACGACGCGACCTTCGCTACATCATGGCGCCGCGCTGACCGATGGTGCTACGCGCGCACTTCCTCCAATCCCAGATTTCCGGACGGCGGCTCATCCATTTGCCATGCAGTCGCGGTTTCAAATCGCAACAGCGCGGACCCCGGTATCCGCGCGGCAACGCCTGCTTTACGGAATATTGGCAGCGATTGTTTCGGTCATTGTGGTCATTGCGATTGTGTTGGCACTGCAGGCATTCGACCACACGCAGAGGGGTTGAGTAATGGCGGCGCCTTGAACGCCGAGACACAGCGAAAATTGTGCGGGCGGCGCGGGCGGTACCCACAACATTTCATAAATTCACATTGAATTAGGGCGGTACTTTTTGGAGTGACTCATGGTCGCTCTACCTTCGCAGCGTCAACCGTGTCACGCAAGGGTGCGTGTCATGGGGACACGAAGTACGGAAATTCACTTCAACACAATTTATAGTGGCGGCCACCACCGCCCGGAGGCGATCTCATGTCTGAACAGCGCGACTCAACAACCGCACGCACGAGAATGCGTGTTCCTGGCGATCCTGCGCACTTGATGGATGTGGCAACTACGCGGCAATTTATCGGTGCTCCTCGAGTAGTTGCGATCCTCGAAGATGCCGCCGATCGCGCGGTTGCTGCTTGTCGCGTCTTGGAAGACACACTCATCACCGGCCCTGATGATTGCGGGAAACAGATCGTCGCACGTGCACTCGCGCGCGATGCTGATCAACGAATCATAGAAGTAGATGCTGCGTGGATTCGTGACGCAAGGCACATGGCGCGTGTGCTGCGATCGCTTGAAGATCGTGACGCGCTGATTCTGCGCCGCGTGGAGGAGTTACGACCCACAACCCTGCGGATGTTCGTGTCACTTCTTGGCATGCGCGGACTTCCGCGCGAAGCCGACAATGGGGAACCAGTCGCCGACTGCACCGTCATCACTACCGCCGTTGGGCTACCGCGGAGTATGCATGTCTTGCGACGCATGTTCCCGCTACATGTGGAGCTTCCCGCGCCGTGCACCGAAGCGCGCGCGGCGGCGGCATTTCGAGCCATTCAGGCGATGGGTGTGACCGGCACGCCAGAACTGCGAATCATGGTGGCAGAACGAATGGTGCCAACAGGTAGCCACTTGGCCGCGTCGATAAATCCAATCGACACCGCGCGCATACTGGCGGCAATGGGTTAATTTGCACAGACAGAAATTGGTGACATACTTAATGATCACCATCAACCACGCCTCTCGGTTGGTTTCTTCTCCATGGACTGTTTCACCTCATGAAGCCCGCGTACCAACCGATCGATCCGACTCGTCGTTCCTTCTTGAAGGCGTCAGCCATCCTTGGTGCTGCTGTGTGGGTTCCTGCGTTCCGCGTACTTCCGGCTTCGGCAATGGGGAGTACCGGGTGCCCAGCACCGCCAAACTTTCCAACCAACATCGCCGTGTATCAGCAGGCGTACCGCAATTGGTCGGGTGAAATTTCCATCGACGCGCTCTGGACCGCAACCGCCGCGACACCTCAGGATGTGGTGACGCTTGCCAACTGGGCGCATGCAAACGGTTGGCGACTACGACCACGCGGAATGACGCACAATTGGGCGCCTATTTCGGTTGACCCGGACGCTAATTGCGACACACCAGTGCTGTTGCTTGATACCACCGCGCACTTGACCGCTGTCTCAATCGATACGTCGATGTCGCCACCTACCGTGACCGCACAAACCGGTATTGCCATGGAGGTGTTGCACAACGCGTTGCAAGCAGCTGGCCTGGGCATGACCAATTGCCCCGCGCCGGGTGCCCTCAGCCTTGGTGGTGTGCTCGCTGTCAATGGGCACGGAACCTCTGTTCCCGCCATTGGCGAGACGCCGCTTCCTGGACACACTTTCGGAACGCTATCCAACATGCTCCGCTCGGTAACGGCGGTGGTGTGGGATCCCAAGCAACAGGCGTACGCGCTCCGGACCTTCTCACGATCAGAGCCAGAAATGGGCGCGCTGTGTGTGCACCTCGGTCGCGCGTTCTTGGTGGAAGTAACCATGCAAGTGGGCGCGAATGCTCGGGTTCGTTGCGACAGTTACCGCAGCATTCCCGCGGCAGCGTTGTTCGCAGCACCGGGATCGGGGAGCAATAGTTTCTCTGGTTTCCTTGATTCAAGTGGGCGCGTTGAAACCATTCTCTACCCATTCACCGACAATCCATGGTTGAAGGTGTGGAAGCCGACGCCAGTGAAGCCGCTCCTTTCAAGGGAAGTATCGGGGCCGTTCAACTACCCGTTCAGTGACAACATTTCGCCAGAGCTTTCCCAGTTGGTGAGTCAGATTGTGTCGGGCTCGGCGTCACTCACACCGGCGTTTGGCGCAACCATGGCTACGGTCACCGATGTTGGACTAACCACCAACCTTGCGTGGAATCTTTGGGGTTGGTCGAAAGATGTTCAGCTGTACATCAAGCCAACCACGCTGCGCGTTGCCGAATGTGGATTTGCCCTCAGCTGCAGGCGCTCGGATGTGCAGCGCGCGTTGAGTGAGTTTCATCAGAAGTACCTCGCGATGCAGCAGGCCTACCGCGACCGCGGTGAATATCCGATGAACGGTCCGGTAGAGATCCGCATCAGTAGTCTTGACCAGCCCGAAGACTGCCTTGTGCCAGGCGCACAGATTCCACTGCTATCGGCGGCACGCCCGTGGCCAGGGCATCCGGACTGGGACTGTGTGATCTGGTTCAACATTCTCTCCATTCCCGGTACGCCGATTGCTACTCGTTATTACTCTGAGCTTGAAGAGTGGTTCTACGCCAACTACACCGGCGACTATGCGGGCGTGCGCATTGAATGGTCAAAGGGTTGGGCGTACACCGAGGCGGGTGCTTACACAAACGATGTGACCATCCAATCGCGTATTCCCGCGTCATTCATGCAGGGCATGCCGGCGGATGCCAACTTCCGTACCGCGGTCGACATCCTGGACCGACTCGATCCCGCACGCATCTTCAGCACGCGACTGCTCGACCGCCTAATGCCGCGCAGTGCGGACCTCAACGGCGACGGCAGGGTTGATGGCGCGGATCTCGCCGAGCAGTTGGTGGCGTGGGGCCCACATCCCTCTCGCGCGGATCTCAACATTGATGGCAAAGTGGATGGTGATGATCTCGCCCGTCTACTGAACCAGTGGGGCACGCTTTAGAGATCTCGCGCTGCTTCACGCCGTGATCTCGTTCACATTCGTCAGCCAAGAAACAAGCCGCCCGCCCCGTTGCTGGGGCGGGCGGCTTTGATTTGCGAAACGAAATCGTCACGCGTTATCAAAGAATCTATCTACTCAATAGTCCTCTTCGCCGTGACTGTGACCGCCGGCGGCCTTCTTCTTTTCCTTGACGTCAACGATGGCGCACTCCGTGGTGAGCAAGAGCGCCGCGATACTTGCAGCGTTCTGCAGAGCCACGCGCTCCACCTTGGTTGGCACAATGATGCCGCTCTTCACCAAGTCCTCGTACTCGCCAGTAGCAGCGTTGAAGCCGAAGTTGGTGTCGGACGAATCCTCAACCTTCTGGGCGACCAAGCTGCCGTCAAGTCCGCCGTTTGCAGCAATCTGCTTAATCGGTGAACTGAGGGCGCGCAGGACGATGTCAACGCCAACCTTCTCGTCGCCTTCAAGCTCCTTCTTGAGCTTCTCGAGCGCCTTGCGGGTGCGCAACACTGCAACGCCGCCGCCTGGGAGGATGCCCTCTTCAACAGCTGCGCGGCACGCGTGGAGTGCGTCCTCGACGCGAGCCTTCTTCTCCTTCATTTCAACTTCGGTGGCTGCACCGACGTTGATCTGCGCAACGCCGCCAGCCAACTTCGCCAGACGCTCTTGGAGCTTCTCGCGGTCGTAATCGCTGGTGGTGCCTTCGATCTGGCTCTTGATCTGCTCAATGCGACCCTGGATGTCCTTGGTCTTGCCGCCGCCATCAACGATGGTGGTGAAGTCCTTGCCGATCGTCAACTTCTTGGCCTTGCCGAGCTGCTTCAGCTCAACGTTCTCCAGGTTGACTCCCAGCTCTTCCATGATCGCTTCGCCGCCGGTGAGGACTGCGAGGTCTTCCAGCATTGACTTGCGGCGATCGCCGAAGCCAGGTGCCTTCACCGCGCAGCACTTCAAGACGCCGCGCAGCTTGTTGACCACCAGCATCGCCAAGGCTTCGCCATCGACATCTTCAGCGATGATCAGCACTGGCTTGCCGCTTTCGGCAATCTTGCCGAGGATCGGGAGCAGGTCCTTCGCGCTCGAAAGTTTCTTCTCGTAGATGACGATGTATGCGTCTTCGAGTTCGCATTCCATCTGCGTCATGTTGGTGACGAAGTGCGGGCTCAGGTAGCCCTTGTCGAACTGCATGCCCTCAAGGAGCTGCACTTCGGTGACGAGGCTCTTGCCCTCTTCGACGGTGATGACGCCGTCCTTGCCAACCTTGTCCATCGCTTCCGCAATGATGCCGCCGATTTGCTTGTCCTGGTTGGAGCTGCATGCGCCAACTTGCGCGATTTCCGTGCTGCTCTTCACTGGCTTGGACATCTTGCGGAGGTGTTCCACAACAGTCTCCACAGCCTTGTCAATGCCGCGCTTCACCGAAGTGGGATTGGCGCCAGCAGTGATGTTCTTCAGGCCTTCGGCGTAGATCGCCTCGGCGTAGACAGTGGCAGTGGTGGTGCCGTCGCCCGCGTCCTTGGACGCCTTGCTGGCAACTTCCTTGACCATCTGTGCGCCCATGTTCTCGTAGGGATCTTCGAGCTCGATCTCCTTGGCAACAGTCACGCCGTCCTTGGTGACGGTGGGAGCGCCAAAGGACTTCTCAAGAATCACCACGCGACCCGATGGTCCGAGAGTGACCTTGACGGCCTTTGCGAGTTTCTGAACGCCGCGGAGAATCTTCTCACGTGCGTCTACGTCGTATGCAATCTGCTTTGCTGCCATGGTGCGTTTCCTTTGCTTACTGTGTGTCGTTAGTAACTGTCTTGAATGTCTGTGTCGTTTTGAACTACTGCAAATCTCTCATGCTGGCGCCATCGCGTCAGCCAATG
>CANJHD010000043.1 GCA_947474065.1 Planctomycetaceae bacterium | reverse complement strand
TCAGCCATTGCAGCTAGGAACTTCATGTCCTTGTTCACCTCAAAGGCTCGGTATCCGGCT
Organism: Planctomycetaceae bacterium; assembly: GCA_947474065.1. Classification (GTDB taxonomy): domain Bacteria; phylum Planctomycetota; class Phycisphaerae; order Phycisphaerales; family SM1A02; genus UBA966. Next base: position 19,173 of record CANJHD010000043.1, on the reverse strand, counting down.
GAATGGTAGATGTCGCAGAAATTCTTTTCGTCAGTCAGTTGTATCAATGGGGTGGTGTTCTGAATACTGAACACAGAAAGTTCACCAAGGAAGGTATTGGTATCGAGATCGATGATGGTTTCGTCGACCTTTGAGTACGAACCTTCGCCGAATGCATCGCCATTAAATGTAGCCCGCGCATCGCAGAGTCGCACGCCGTTCTGGTAGGCGGATTGTTCAACCTCAACGCTGTATTGCAGGTTTGCCTCTTGGACATGCCCATCGCCGGGAAAGCCATCGCCGAGTGGACCAGTGAGGTCGAAGCCAACATTGTGCAGGCCGAACTCGTTGGTGGCCACGGAAACAAAGCCAATGATCGAAATCTTTGACGTATCGAACGAACTCGATGTGTAACTTTCGAAGTTGAAGATCTTGTCGTTGATTTGAACACGACGGTCGGTCATGGCCATCAAGGCGTCAAGGTTCAGTGCCTCGCCGTTGCCAAGCACGATGATTGCGTGCGCGCCGGTGTTGATGAGCAGTGCGGCAACCGGGGCTGCGAGAAGGGAAGTGCGAAGGGTCATATTCATGCGGGTCTCCAGAAGAAAAGGGGGATAGGGAGTTCGGGAAGGAACTAGTCATTCTGCAACGAGCAGAAACGTCATTCCAAATCCCGAGCGGTGAATGATCCGCTATGCATTGCTGCAATTCAATGGGTGCACGCGTGTTCAGCTGGTATTGGGCAACTTCGTAGTTGCGATGCGGGGATTGTTGCTGTGTGCATCGTCGGCTTGTTGCTATCGCCGTGTGCGTCATTTGAAAATGACACGCGGGGCACCATGTCTGGGGCCCCGCGTGATGCGTGCGTCGTATGTGACGTATGTTCAGTTGCGTCGACGGCGCAGTCCGATCATGCCTGCGCTCGCGAGCAGAGCGATTGCGCCGGGAGCTGGCGCCGTGATCTGGCTGAACTCTTGACGTACCGAAGTGGCTGAAGAACTTCCGCCCGCGAAGGCAGCCAAGAACTTGATGTCTTTGTTCACTTGGAATGCGCGGTAGCCATGCGTTCCGTACACATCGCAGTAATCGACCGCATCGGTACGGCGCGTGTTGCGTGGCGGGCCAGCGATGTCAAACGCGGAGAGATTTCCAAGGAATGTGTTCGTGTCAAGGTCAAATACGGTCTCGTCAACGCGCGCGTACGAGCCTGTTCCGTTGGCAACGCCGTCAAATCCCAGATGCGTGTCGCAGATCCGAACGTGACCGTTGTTGTAGTAGTCCGCCTGGACCTCAACGGTGTACTGCAGGTTCATTTCTGCCGAACGACCATTTCCTGGCGTGGAGTCGCCGAATTGGCCAGTCATATCGAAACCAACATTGTGCAGCCCATACTGGTTCGTTCCGGCTGAAATGTAGCCAACAATGGTGACGGATTGTGCGGCAAATGAAGTGGACGTGAAGGAAGTGAAAGTAAAGATCTTGTCGTCGATCGCTACCTTGCGATCGCTGGTCTGTGAAAGCAGAACCGCTAAGTTGATTGACTCACCATTGCCGATCGTGATGATCGCGTGTGCGCAGGTGGTGGAAATAAGTGCGAGCGCAGGGGCCGCGAGTGCGATGTGTCGGGCGTTCAGTTTCATCCGGGATTCTCCTACAGGGCAGGGACCACTACTGCGCGCCCTGCAACAAGCAGAGTGCGCAACAGCGGGGAACCGGACATGGTGCAGCGCCCGGCGCACTTAATCAATATGTAAGAAGGCATTCGTACGAATCGGGCTACATTCGTCGCGTTTGCGCGGGGAATAGTGCTCTATCGCTCGCGCGCGTCGCAGCGCTCTCTTGTCACGCACCGCGTAGGCGGATGACTTCGTTGACATCCTTGTCACCGCGACCGCTCACGTTAATCACCACAATGGCGTCGCGTGACATGGTGCGCGCAAGCACCACCGCCGCATGAACGGCATGGCTTGTCTCAAGTGCAGGGATAATTCCCTCTGTACGGGCGAGTAGGTCGAAGGCGTCGAGCGCCTCTGCATCCGTAGCCGCCACATACTGCACGCGACCGGAATCCTTCCAGTGACTGTGCTCTGGACCAACGCCTGGATAGTCAAGGCCCGCGCTGCAACTGTGAACATCGGCAGTCTGCCCGGACGGGTCTTGCAACACATAGCTGAGCGAGCCGTGCAGTACGCCCGGCGTTCCGTGCGAGAGCGGCGCAGCGTGATCGCCAGCACCGGGCCCGCGACCACCGGCCTCTACGCCCACCAGTTTCACGCCAGAATCAGCAATAAACGGCGCAAAGATGCCCGCCGCGTTCGAACCGCCGCCGACGCATGCCACCACTGCGTCTGGGAGTCGCCCGTACCGTTCCATGCATTGCGCCCGACATTCGCGGCCGATCACGCTTTGGAAATCACGCACGATCATTGGGAACGGATGTGGACCAACCACGCTGCCAAGGATGTAGTGGGTCTCGCCGACGGAGCCCATCCAGTCACGCATCGCCTCATTCGTGGCGTCCTTGAGCGTGCGGCTGCCGGTAGTGACTTCATTGACCTTCGCGCCCATCAGCCTCATGCGGAACACATTGAGCGATTGACGACGGATGTCTTCGGCTCCCATGTAAATCTCGCAGGGCAGACCGAAGTGTGCACACGCGGTGGCCGTGGCGACGCCATGCTGACCGGCGCCGGTCTCCGCGATGATGCGCTTCTTACCCATGCGCATAGCTAAGAGCGCCTGACCCATGGTGTTGTTGATCTTGTGTGCGCCGGTATGCGCAAGGTCTTCCCGCTTCAACGCAATACGCGCGCCGCCAGCATGGGCGGTCAGGCGCGGTGCTTCAGTCAGCGGCGTGGCGCGCCCAACGAAGTTGCGCAGCAGTTCGTCAAGTTCCGCCTTGAAGGACGGATCAGCGAGTGCGGCGCGGTATGCCGTCTCCAGTTCTTCCAGTGCGGGCACCAGCGTTTCCGGTACATAGCGGCCGCCGAAGCGACCAAAGCGACCGCGGGAATCAGGAACTGTGGGCGCGGTGTGCAGGGTGCTCATGGAACGGATATCAGTGGAGGCGTGCGGCGCGAGCAGTCATGAATAGGGGTTCGATCCTAGGCGGCATCCGGAGTCGCGGGCGGGCGTCGTCGAAACATGCTGCCAATTGGACCACTGAGTGCGTAGCCGGTCATGCCTATCGCGAGCGCTTCGTGGAACCACCACACGCCGATCGCCACCACTACAAGCATGCTGGCCATCGCAGGCAGTGATTTGCGCCCCTTGAGGTAGCGATTCACAAAGTGCGGGTAGCGCATGGGGCTGACCATTGCAAAGGCGCAGAGCAGGGTGGCTGCGGGGATGAACAGCGAACTGGTGGAACCAAAGCCAGCGGGCAATTCAGCTTTCCAAGTGACAAGCACCAAGTGCTGGTGGAGCAGAGTGAGGCTGGCAACGGCGCCGCCTGCCCCTGGTGAAGGCAGGCCCTTGAACCACAGGTGATCATCCTCCGACGCGCTTGCAGTTTCCACATTGAACCGTGCAAGGCGAAGTGCCGTGCAGCAGATGTAGATGGCAGCGATCGACCAGCACAGACGCGGGTACAGGTTGCCAGTATCCGGGCCAAGGATCGTTTCGCCCTCGCCGGAGCCGTAGTACAAACTCACCAAGCGCAACATCATGAACGCAGGCGCCACGCCGAAGGTAACGACGTCAGCCAGTGAGTCGAGTTGCGCACCGAGGTCGCTCGTTGAATGCGTCAGGCGCGCGAGTGATCCGTCCACTGCATCGAATGCCATGCCAAGAAACACCAACACGCCAGCGACGGTGAGCGGATGCCAGCCAAACGGCGTGAGACCGCCGCCCTCGCCGGCGCGCGCGGAGTAATAGATCGCCGCGAACCCGCACACTAGGTTCGCCATGGTCATCATGGTGGGAAGGACTTTGAGACCCGGAATCGGTCGCCCCTTGCGGCGGCGCAGGCGTCCGCGCATTCCGCGTGGGCGGTCTGCGGACTGAGTGAGGTCCATTGTGCCATCGCTCCGACCATCGGTGCGAGTCCCCGGCTTCGGTTCTGTCACGGCATCATTGGGGCGGCGGGGCTTCATGGCTGGCTAGGTTCCATCGGCTTCGCTGCGGTTTCTACTGGAAATGCGCTGTCCGGCAGGTGTGGAATCATCACGAGGACGGTACGCCGAGCGCGTGCACCAGGGCGCTCTGGCGCCGCGAGCAGGGTGGCTGCGCCCAAGGTCAGCACGCGAGCGCCAATCTTTCCGGACGCTGGTGCGGCGTTCGGTGAGGGCGGGCCGGTCAGCCCGGCGGCATCGCGAGCGCGTGCAGGGGCTTCTGCGTCCGTCTCCACGAATCCACCGGGGTCACAGGTGAGTATCCATGCCGCGCCGCGCTGCAATTCAAATGCCATGCGGCAACTGCTCGCCACTTCGCCGGCAAGTTGATTCGCATTGTGCAGGCGGCTCGCCTGTGCTGTTCCGGTGGCAAGCTGCGGCACCAATTCAACGGCAATGCACATGCCGTCCTCCATGGCTACTGGCCAGGTGCGTGCCATGAGTTGTGCCTGCGTGCCGCGTCGATCGTGTGCAACGCCGTCGACTTCCACCATTGCATTTCCGATTGGAACATTTACCAATTCGCGCCATGCGGGGGCGGTGCCAAGCCATGTTCGCATTTCAAGCGGGCTTCCGCCGAGCGCATCGCGGAATTTATCTACCGCGTCGGCTTTCACGGCACAGTGGATGTACCCATTGCGACGGAGCGCGATCTCATCGACCGCGGCGACGGTGGGCTCAGCGTAGGTGCGCATCGCTTGATTGAATTGATCGCTATCTGTAGTGATTTGCCAAGTCAGAACTTCAAGGCCGATTTGACCAGGTGCAATCCGCGTTCGCGATTGCAATACCTTGCCTTCCGCGCCAGAAGCTGCCGCCGTGGGAAGGACGTCGGAGTTACTTGATTGATCCGAGCCCTTCGACGCAGCTGATCCGTTACTTGCGCATCCGGAGAGTGCCAGCCCCGCGATCAGTGCCGCGGCGACCGCGCATCTCATGCGTCGGTCTCATCGGGCATTTCATTCATGCGATCAATGAAGCGGCGCACGTGACCAAAGCCTCGCTTGGTGTGATGGAACGCCACGCGTGGTAGGTGCACGTGGTCGTCTTCACCCTCAAGTGGACCCATGTGCTGATCCACGGTTCCGCTCTTCACCAAGTGCGAGAATTCGTCGTTCATTTGCTCTACTTGCCGCTTGGAGAGCGGGCGCTTGACGCGCACCACAAATGTATCGCCGATGTAGCGGGAGCTGTGGTAACGGTGGTAGAAGCGAATGATTCGACTGGTCGCGTCAGCAGGGCTTGAGGCGATCTCATAGAGCGAGGTGTCCTCTTGCGAGATCCAGCCAGCTTCGACCAAGTTGTCGACTACGCCTGACTGCCAGCGACTCCAGTAGTTACCTGGCTTGCCATCAGGACCAGCGCCTTCAACCAACACGATGGGCATTGGGTGGCTCTTGCCAGTCTGAATGAGTGTGAGCGTCTCAAAGATTTCGTCCATCGTTCCGAAGCCGCCCGGGAAGCATGCCACCGCGTCCGAGTGGGCGAGGAACATGAGCTTGCGAGTGAAGAAATACTTGAAGCTGATGAGCTTGGCGTCGCCCTTAATGATGTCGTTCGCGTTGGTCTCAAAGGGCAGGCGGATGGAGAGGCCGAAACTTGATTCGCGGCTTGGTCCTTCGTGGCCCGCCTTCATGATGCCCATTCCGGCGCCGGTGATTGCCATCCAGCCTTCGGCGGCCATCAAGCGTCCGAACTCGCGAGCGGCTGTGTAGTCAGGATGCGTCTCTGGAGTGCGTGCACTTCCAAAGATGGAGATCTTGCGCACACCCTTCCAACGATTGAAGACGCGGTACGCGGTGCGCATTTCACGCAGTGCGCGCTCCATCACTTTCACCTGACCAAGGTCGGAGCCGTCTTCGAGGATCCGCAGCGATGTTCGCACAAGGTCTTCCACCAACGCGGTGCGCCGGTGTGATGCGTGCGTTCCGGGTGCTGCTTTGGCGGCAGTTTCGACCAGTTGATCGATCATCGCCACGAGCTCTGGTCCAAAGCCGTTCTGTTCGATTTCGTCGGTCGGCTCTGGTCGTGAGTGCTGCGGAGAATTGCGTGTCATCGTGTTTCGGTTGTCGATTCTGCGGTCGGAGCGGGGGCGAGCACCGGGATTGGCGTCACCCGCGGTTGGGGATCTTGAATCGTACCGCCGACATCGATCACAAAGAATTGGTCGGTGACCACCCCGTACAGGTCGCTGAGGAGTGGCAGTTTGCCGCGATTGCGGAATCGAAGCGCCAATGCCCCGGAATCAGTGCGTACATCGCCCGTGCCCTCAAGCAGCAGCGTGCCTGAGGAGAGGTCGATTTTCTTTAGGCGGAGCAAGGAATTATCGATTTCAAAGATCATGTTCGCCTGTTCCATGGCGGCGTTCAGCGGGAGCATCAGCTGCGTCACCTGCAGGATGCTGAGGCCAAGCGGGAACTCCATCATCCGGCCGTCAACCACGGCAATTCTGCCGGAACCGCGGCGCGACGGATCCGCGCCGAGCGTTCCAGCAACATCGAGTCGTCCGCGCAGAAGGCCATCATCAGCGGATTGCTGCGCTGACTTTGCGGCGTCCTCAGAGATGCCCGCGGCGGCGCTGCGCATGCCAGCGGCGATGTAGCGCCCGAATCCGATGTTCGTGCAGCTGACGTGCATTTCCCACTGTTCGGCAGGCGTAAACCAACCGTGCGCGGCAATGCGGCCGCCGTACATGGATGCGCTGAGATCCTCAAGTTCAACCAATGATGAGTCTGGATGAAAGAGCAGTGCAGCGGCAATGGTGGTTGCGCGCCGGCCCATGACGTGCACTTGATCGAATTGCAATCCAATGGTGCCCGCAGGCTGGCCACCGATAGTCGACAGATCAAACGCAAGCGAACCGTCAATGCGGTCAAAGATAATTCCAGCTTGGAAGCGAGCGTTTGAGATGTTCAGGTCGCCAATCACCGAGATGCGCGGACTGCCAACGCGCGGGTCATCCACCAAGATGCGCATCGAATCGGTCCAGATGGGCGCTTGGGTGTCGAATTCAATTTGATCGAGCGCGCGTCGCGCTGCGGACGGCATGAGCGTGCGCAAATCCGGTGAATTTCCTGACACCGATGCTGTCGCCCGCAATTCGCCTACTAATAGGCTTGTTTCGGTAGAAGCTAACGCGCCAGTGATGGTGGCAGTGCCGCGGTCAATAGTGACTTCGAGTTCATCGACTACGACGCCTGACGGGCCGATCAGCAACGAGCCGCTTTGGCGACGCAGTTGGAATTGCATTTCATCGTGCTCGCCCCCGATCCATGACGGCTCCAATGCCACCGACCAACGGTCAGTCTTGTTTCTTCCAGGAAGAGTGATTTGCGCGTCGATCGCGCCGCGTAGCCGCCAGTCTCGCAGAACATCCTGAGCAGCCGTCGCGCCAGTTGCCTCAAGTGCACGTGCTACGAGCGGGCTGTCGAGGGAGAGCGTCGCGATGGTGGCATGGAAATTTGGAGTTGGTCCTGAGATCACCCCGTCAGCTTCAATCACGAGCGGGGAGTCGTCAGTGTCGGGGCCTCGGAGGTCCACTCCATCAAGACGCAGCTCGCCGTTGCGGAAGTACATGTCGCTGCACACGGGATCCAATTTCACCGTCTGCGCAACTGTGAGCGAATCGAGGCGTACGTGCGCGTAGGTGTCTTGACCGCGTGCATCGCGGTTCCACGTGACTTCGCCGTCAAAGTTCCCAACCGGCGTCAGCGCGTTCCATGCCTCTTCGATGCGGGCGACCTCTGGGCCATCGCTCAGTCGCACCAAATCGCGCTCAATCGGAAAGCCCTTGAGACTGATTTCGAGCGATCCGCCCTTGCTTTCTAAGTCGAATCTGCCCTCAGCGGCAACGGTTCCCGCGCCGTGGCGCGCAGTGGCACGGCTTACCGTGACATGTCCGGCGTCAGCCACGATCAGCCCATGCACATCATCAAGCGTCATGCGCCCGGGCCAGCTGAGGCCGTTCTCGCGGAGTACGCCTGCAAGTTCAGCGGTCGGACGAATAGCGCCGCCGTGCACCTGCACATTGGTGGTCACTGCATCCGATTCATCCGGTCGCGTGAGTACGGTCCCGGTGGCGGAAATACTTCCCTCAAGGCCAAGCTCCATGAGGATGCTTGAGATCGGCGAGAACTTGAGACCAGGCCAACCCACTGGGCGGTTGGTGCGATCCTCAAAGCTGATTGGGATGGCAGCAAGCAGGGCGCGCGTGACTTTCTCGCCGTCAACTCGAAAATCAAGGAAGCTGCGAACAAGGCGCGTGTCATTGTGGCGCGGAACCTCAAGGTGTCCGCTCACGAACCCCTTGCCGCCCGTCGGCGTTTCGATGTTGATGCCGCCGCCGAGGAATTCAACACGCTCGTCCAGAATCAACAGTTCGCCTTTGGCGCGCATCGGATACGGGAACGCATCAAGAACAACGCGCACATCCTGAAGTTTGATGGGGCCAGTCACCTCAACGCGTTCGCCGCCATCGCGGGGATGCTTCACGGTGAGGTCAACACCAACGATTCCGCCGGGGCGAGTCGATTCATCTAGGATTCCCGCCGCATTCAGTGCGCGCCATGCGTCGTCGGCAAGTAACGCGGCGAAGATGCGCGCCGGCGCTCCACGAATCGCGCCGACGAGTTTGCGGTCGAGCGAAACATCCGTTCCAAAGAGATGCAGGTTGTAGCCGGGGTCAGCGCCAACGAGTTCAATCTCGCCGTCAATGGTGAACGCGGTCTGATCGCTGCCGCGTCCTTGAATACCGCGCATCACAAGAAGGTCGTTGGAAACTTCAACGGTTCCCTTCACGTTCGACATGCGGTAGGGGAACTTTGGACTCTCAATAGTTCCATCAAGAAGCGTCAACTTCCCGCGCAGTTCGATCGGTGCGGCAACCGGGGTGCCATCCGCTGCTAATGAACCGGCGGCGCGGCGCGCGGTGACGGAAATATCTGCGGCCCAGTCGCGTGCTCCAACCAACGCGAGCGCGCGTGCAGCTTCAATGGGCAATTCAATGCGGCGCGGCGTTCCATCGGCGGTCGGTCGGGCGTCGACTTTCGGTATTCGAATAGCAATATCCCAACTGGCAAGCGCTACGGATCGCTCGAGCCACAGGTCATCCGGATCGAGTGCGCCCTGGATGCCGCCAAACGATGCAATGTTGCTGTGCGCAGAGATTTCGAGCGGTACGGTGAACGCATCGGCGCCAGGCATGCCCGGTGCAAGCGTGACTCGGGTGGCAGCGACGTCGAGTTCATTGCCGCGCAGTGTGATCTTTGCTTCGCCAAGCATGACCGTGACATCACCGCGGATCGGAACCACGGTTCCTTCTACAAGGCGGCCCCATTCAATCTGTCGAACACTGTCGCGTTCGCGCAATGTGACATCGCGCAGGACGATGTCTGCCCAACGCAACGGCTGCGCTGTGCTGCCTTCAATGTGCGCGCGTTCGATGCGTCCGGCAAGCTCTGACCGCGCCGCCCAGCGCTGTGTCTGCGCGGGGAGTGCGCGCATCAGTGATTCATCGATCCGAAGGCTGCTGAGGTCGGCTTCGTAGGTGAAGGTGCTTTCGTTCCAAGTGCCCTTCAGACTGAGGGCATTTTCCAAGATCGGTTTTTCGTCTTGTTGTTTTTGTTCGAGGCTGAACTCGTAGACATTTGAGTCGCCGACGCGGTGCTGAAAGTTGGCTGCAAACTGCTGCGTTGAGCGGAGTGCAACGTCCCCTCCAGTTGCGGAGCCAATTTCAATGCGCAGATCGCTGAGGAGCGCTCGCTGCGGTTGCTGCAGCGGCTTGCCGTCTGGCGAAGCGGTGGGGCGCAATGCAAGAAAGTTGAAATCGCCCGGATGGTCAACGCGTTCAATGATGCGCACCGTGAGTCCATCGATTTCCATATCGACGAGTTCGATGCGCCCGAGCAACAAACTCCACGGCGAGAAGACAACTTCCGCGCGGCGCATGGTGCAGACCGTGGCGGCGGCGCCCTCCCAGCCGCGCGCGCGCAGATCAAGATCGGTAGCGATGATGCGGTTCCATCCGTCCCACTTCACGCTCTTGATGCGGAGGTTGCCTCCGAATCGCTCGGACAACTGTGACTCCATCGCTTCGCGCAGGATGGTGGATTCGCGCAACACCATCCATGCAGACGCCATAACGGCCATCAAGCCAAGCATGGTAAAGAGCGCTACCGATCGGCGGCGGAATCGGCGGCGGATGCTTGACGGTGCTAACGCGGGCGCGCGGCGGGCAATCGCTTTATCGGCACGACGCGCAAGCTCGCCGGGCGCGCGGCGCGCCATGGCCTCGAGACGGTCGAGGTGCATGTCGGGCATGTGCGGCTCGTCGTCGGGGCGCGGTTCGTCAGGATGAGCTGGGTCTTGGCTCACGGGGCGCGGATGGTACGCCGGGAACGTCCTTCGCTGCCGTTCGTACAATCGCGGGCATGCCTCGCCTTGCCATTGTCATCGGAGCAGCGCGTCGCGTGGGTCGAGCCGTTGCGCTTGAACTTGCGCGTCAGGGTTGGGATCTGCTGCTGACGCACCACACGAGCGCGGCGGAGTGCCAACAAACCGCCGCGGACGCTCGCGAGGCGGGCGCGAAATCGGGGCGGGCGATCGATGTTCGCGTTGAGAAACTGAATCTTTCTGATCTTGCAGCCGTCGAGCAGTTCGGCCGCGCCCACGCTGCCGGGACCGCCGACGCCCTGATTCTGTGCGCAGCGAGCTACGCGCGAACACCCTTCGGGACGATCGACGCCGCAACGGCAGAGCACGAAATTCGAGTCAACTCCATTGCGCCACTGCTATTGGTACAGGCGCTTGCGCCGGCGTTGACGCGCTCTTCGCTCGTTGGCGGCGGAGCGGTCGTTGCGTTCGGTGACATTCATGCCATGGGGCGACCGCGCCGCGCGTTCGTTCCATACATCATGTCAAAGTCGGCGCTTCACTCCATGGTGGAAGCACTGGCACTTGAGCTTGCCCCTGCGGTTCGCGTCAACGCCATTGCGCCCGGGGTAGTTGCATGGCCAGACGACGCGCCGTTAGAAGAACGAGTGGCATATGAGTCGCGCATTCCGCTCGCGCGTGCTGGTACCCCGGAAGACGCGGCGCGCTTGGTGCGTTCGATTGTTGAAGACATGCCGTACGTCACCGGTTCGGTCATCCGCCTGGACGGCGGTCGTTGGTTGCGCTGAGCGCAGCGCGTACTTCATTCGCGGGTGCGCCTGCAATGCCGGCGGCATCAGCAGAGATCATCGCTTTCACTTGATCGCCCGCCTGCATCCATGCGGAGGCGGCGCGCAGTGATCGTTTCCAATCGTTCGGTGCAGCGGCGGCGCTTTCATCAAGCGTGCCAGCGGCCTCGCGGGCTTGTCCGAGTGCCATGTAGGCCGCGGCAATTTCTTGGGCGCACGCTGGTTCGCGGCGCAGTGGCGCATCGAGTGCTAGAAGTAGCTCAAGTGATTCGCGCGGCGCGCCCGCCATGCGTCTCATGCGCGCGTCTGCAATCCGCAATTCGATGGATGTTGGCGCCAGCGCGCGGGCTTGGGAAATCTTGATGCGCGCAGCGTTGGCATCGCCACTTCGCAATTCCAAGTCGGCAAGCGCGGCCTTTGGATCGGGTGACTCGGGCATGGCGCGTTCAGCTGCTGTGAGTAAGCGCCGTGCTTCCACTTCATTGCCGTCACGCGCGCGGGCCATGCCTAAATAGAGCGCGTACTGGGCGCTTGATGGGTCGGCTGCGAATGCGGCCTCGTAGTGGGCGACTGCCTGCGTATGTCGCATGGCGGTGTCAGAGACAACGCCGGCGGCGTGTTGCAACGCGGCGTTTGCTGGTGCTAAGGCGGCGGCGCGGTCGTACGCATCGGCGGCACGCGCCATGACGTCGGCGCGGTCTTGGGAGGGCAGGTCAGGCTGCATGGCAAGGGCAACCAGCGCTCGACCGCGGATCTCCTGCGCTCGCATGAGACCGGGGGCTTCGCTCGCAAGTTTTTCGGCAACAAACACTGCTTCGCTCGGCTTGTCCGCTGCCAAGTACGAGTCAATGGCGCGGATGGCGGCGTCCAGTTTCTTTGGCTCCACGCTGCTCGTGGCAGCCGGTCCGGGTTCGGTGCGACCGCAGCCCGCGGAGGCCATGATTGCCGCCGCGACCGTCGACACCAATAGCACGCGCGCTGTGGCGCGGCAAAGGGTTCCGCTTTCGTAGAATCGTCGTTCCATGTCAAGCGCCCAGCCCATCGAATCGAGCACGCCAACCGGCGGCTCTGAACTCCAGCTCGCCAAAGCCTACACCCCGGCGGACGCGGAGACCTTTGCGTGGTCGCGGTGGCGCGACGCACGCTGCTTCCATGCCGAACCAACCGATGCGGGCGCGCCGTATTCGATATTCATTCCGCCGCCGAATGTCACCGCTGCGCTGCACCTCGGTCATGCCCTCAACAACACATTGCAGGATGTCCTGACCCGTTACCACCGCATGAAGGGCATGAACACCATGTGGATGCCTGGCACAGACCACGCGGGCATTGCCACGCAGTCGGTGGTCGAGCGGAGACTGCTGCAACAAGGCAAGCGCCGTTCCGATTTCACGCGCGAACAATTCATTGCCAAGGTTCAAGAGTGGAAAGATGAGTACGAAGCCACCATCCTGAGTCAGTTGGAGTTGATGGGTGCTTCATGTGATTACGATCGAGTTCGATTCACCATGGATCCAGTCTGCGCCGCTGCTGTGCGCGCTGCATTCTTCAAGCTCTTTGATGACAGCCTCATCTATCGCGGTAAGCGATTAGTGAATTGGGATCCGGTGTCGCGTACTGCGCTTGCTGATGACGAAGTGGAGATGGAGGAAGTAGACGGGCACTTCTGGTACCTCCGCTATCCGTTCGAGGATGGTTCTGGATATGTGACCGTTGCCACCACGCGACCCGAGACGATGCTTGGGGATACTGCAGTGGCTCTGAACCCAAAGGATCCGCGCGCTGCGGCAGTGCGCGGCAAGAAATTGTGCTTGCCGATTGTTGGGCGCGTGATTCCAATTGTGGAAGACGACTACGTTGTCATGGCCGTGGAGCAGGGTGGCGACCCCGCCGACACCAAGGCACAGTTTGCAACTGGATTCTTGAAGGTCACTCCGGCGCACGACCCCAATGACTGGGAGATTGGCATTCGTCATGGAGTTGCGGCGATCAATGTCATGGCGCCCGATGCGTCCATCTCTGACCGTCATGGTTGGGAAGATGTTTCCGCCGAGGCCCGCGCATTTGTTGGGCTTTCGCGTGAAGACGCGCGCGCAGCGATTGTTGCATGGTTTAAGGCGAACGGTCTTCTTGAGGGCGTGAGGCCGTATCGCCACAGTGTTGGCCACAGCTATCGAAGCCATGTTCCGGTGGAGCCGTACTTGAGTGAGCAGTGGTATGTGCGCGTCACTGACGATCGCCTGCGCGGCGCAGCGCTCCGTTCGATGAACCCCGCGCAACGCGACGGCGGTGCAGCGGCAAGCGCGACATCCGGCGCAGCCGCTGGTGCCGGTGCGGCAGCAGTCGGCGACGGTGAAATCACCTTCTTCCCGCCGCGCTATGCAAAGACATTCCAGCATTGGCATGAGAACATCCGCGATTGGTGCATCAGTCGGCAATTGTGGTGGGGCCACCGCATTCCGGTGTGGAGCGCAGAAATTGCAGCGAGCGATGTTGTTGATCGTGCAGCCGTCGATTCAGCCCGCGGCGATCTGGTTGGCTGCAACGGTGCATGGCGAGCCATGGGTTGCTCCGAAGCAGTTCGGCGCCGTCCCGATGGCGTCTATGAGCGCTTTGTCTGCGTTGCGGAACATGCAGATGCCGTGGCAATTCCAGCGCTCGCCGCTGCGGGTTTCCGTCAGGATGAAGATGTACTTGACACCTGGTTCAGCTCCGCGCTCTGGCCGCTCTCCACTCTTGGTTGGCCAGAGCCCGCGCGCTTTGACATGCAGGGTCTCCTTGAGAAGTGGAACCCCAGCGCGGTTCTTTCCACCGCTCGCGAGATCATCACGCTGTGGGTGAGCCGCATGGTGATGTTCAATCGCTATTTCCTGGGTGGTCGCGTTCCGTTCCGGCATGTCTTTATCCATGCCATGGTGCAGGACGGATTCGGGCAGAAGATGTCGAAGTCCTTGGGTAACGGTGTTGACCCGCGCGACATCATTCAGACGCACGGCGCTGATGCCATGCGGTTCACGCTCGTGCAGATGACCACCGACACGCAGGATGTTCGCATGCCGGTCGACATGGTTGATCCGTGGTCTGGCGAAATGTTCTCGCCGCGCACTATCACTGATGCGGCTGGCTACACGGTGGCTGATCCGATGCAGGTTTCGCCGAAGGATCCTTCCAAGCAGATCACCAGTGCGTACGGAGCGGCCACGGGCAAGGCCACGCCAACGGTTGACGCACCGCTCGCGTTGAACACCAGCGCGCGCTTTGATGTTGGTCGAAACTTTGCGAACAAGGTCTGGAATGCAACGCGATTTGCGCTTGGCAATCTGACACCAGTTCCGGGTGACGCCTCCGTTGATCCCGCCACACGTCCACTTGTTGATCGCTGGATCGTTGCGCGGCTTTCGCATGCGCTGACGACCTATGAACGCGCGCTTGCTTCGTACCGATTTAACGACGCGGCTGACGCTACGTATGACTTCGTGTGGCGCGAGGTGTGCGATTGGTATCTGGAAGCCATCAAGCCAACCGTGAAGACAGACGCTGCGCAACAGCAGGTCTTGCGCACGGTGCTTGATGCATCATTGCGGCTGCTTCATCCGCAGATGCCGTTCATCACTGAACAGTTGTGGCCAGCGGTGGCGGCAACTGGTCGCGCTGGGTTGCGTGGCGTCAATGTGCCAGCATCTGAACTGTGTGCGCGTGCGGGCTGGCCATCTGTTGACACGTCGGCGGTGGACCGAGCCGCGGTGGCAACATTTAGTCGCGTGCAGCAACTGGTGGATGAGATTCGCACCTTGCGCGGAGCTCGGCAGGTACTTCCCAAGCGGAAGATCACGCTGCTCGCGCCCGCTGGGGTTCGCGCGCTCGTGGCGGAAGCGGGTGGCGTTGTGGAGGCGCTTGCTGGCCTCGGCGAAGTGGCGGACTTGCCCACTGAGCGTCCCGCCGGCGCCGTTCCGATTGCATTTGAGGGTCAGGAATTGCTCCTGGTGAACTTTTCCGACGCCGTGGACCTTGGTGCCGAGCGCACGCGCCTTGAAAAGGTAATTACCGAGAAACTGCGCTTGATCAGTGGATTTGAGGGCAAACTGAACAACCCCGGATACCTGGCAAAGGCCAAGCCGGAACTGGTGGCAGAGACGCGCACCCTGATGGAGGAGGCAAAGGCCGATCTTGATGCCGCGCGTCGGTCCCTTGATGCCCTACGCTGATGTCATGAGTCCGCAGCGTCTCATCCGTGTGCTTGCCAACGCCGCCTCTATGGGCGTGCTTGTAGCAGCGGGGTGCCAGGGCAGCCAAGCGCGCGCGCCTGCTGCAGTCACAGCGCCCGGCGTTGCGCGCGGATCGCTCCCGGCGGCGCTCGTCACCAGTCCGATCGTGTCAACGCGCGAGTGGCGTTGGAATTCGGTCGAAGGTATTGAGATCGACACACGCAGTTGGACCATTCGGTCATCACTGCGCAGCGCAAATTTCACCGGATCGTTGCCAGCCTTCTATGAGGCAGCGTTACGAAATTACCGAACCGGTCTTGTTGAGTTGCCAGCTCCGCCGCGCCGACTTGAGGCGTGCGTCTTTGGCACGCGCGAGGAGTGGTCGCGCTACACCGAGCATCGGCTTGGATCCGAAGCTGGTCCGTATCTCAAGATGGGGCGGGGCGGATTCACGTCGGGCGGCGAGGCGGTGCTCTATGACATTGGTCCGCGTGACACACTTGCCATTGCGGCGCACGAGGGATGGCACCAGTATTCGCAGACCACCTTCAAGTATTCGCTGCCGGTATGGCTTGAAGAGGGCGTAGCGTGCTTCATGGAGGGATTCCGTCAGCCCGCTGGCGCACCGGAGCCGATCTTTCTTCCGTGGCGGAACCCGGAGCGTTACGCCGAGCTACGCACTGCTGCGCGCAAGTCGCGCCTAGCAACGCTGCGCGAGGTGCTTGAGGGATCGCCACAGTCATTCCTTGAAACCAGTCGCGACGCACAGTTGGCCTACTACGCACAGGTCTGGGCTCTGGTCCATTACATGCGCGATGGCGAAGGCGGTCGTTACCGCGCAGGTCTTGAGGCGATGCTTGCCGACGCGGTTACAGGGGCAATTCCTGACCGAATCAAATCATCGGACGCTATCCCTGATGAGCGTGCGCGACGCCTAGCACTCAGTTCCAAGTCAGGCATATGGCTTGTGTTGGTTTATCTTGACCAAGACTACGAACGCTTCGAGCGAGGCTATGACCGCTTCGTTGGAAGTCTGATCGAGGCAAACTCGTGGGACCACATCATGCGTGGCGAAACCCCGATCGAGTTTGAGCCAGCCCCCGCGGGGAAGTGATTTTATTTCGTTGACGCACGACCGATGTGGCCTGTGCGCCCGAGCGCGTCATGCGCTCGCCTGTTGTGCAAGCGGTGGGGAGAGGATTCGAACCCCTGAGACCCTCGCGGGTCTGCTCGATTTCAAGTCGAGTGCCTTCAACCGCTCAGCCACCCCACCAATGAGTTGTCTGCGCACGCGTGCGCTCCGTGCGGCTGCGGTTAGGTTGCGCGCACGGTGATTTGTTCTACTTGACCAGCCATGATCTTGGCCTTGCCGGAACCGAGTTCGCCGATCGGATCTGGTGGCACAATCTCCACCATCTTCTCGCCGAGCTTCGCTTCGCCGCGCTTGACCTTGGCTTCAAACTCCAGGCACTCCTTGAGGAGGCGCTCCATGATTTCGTTCTCAGGAACGTTGGCAACGCGCTGGCCTTGAACGTAGATGATGCCGCGGCGGTCGCCAGCGAACACCGCAACGTCTGCGCCTTCGGCCTCGCCGGGTCCGTTCACGATGCAGCCCATGACGGCCACCTTGATCGGAAGGGTGATCTGCGAGGAGAGTTTTTCTTCCACTTCCTTCACCAGCGTGAAGAGGTCCACCTGGATGCGTCCGCAGGTCGGGCAGGCGATCAGTTCGATGCCCTTACGCGGGCGCTTGCCCAAGCAATACAGGATTTCCAGGCCGTCCTTCACCTCATCGATGTGGTCGCTGGCGTAACTGATACGGAGCGTGTCGCCGATGCCGTTGGCGATCAGGGTGCTGAGCGCAGCAACCGAGCGAATGGCACCCGTTGACTTTGGCCCAGCATGGGTCACACCCAAGTGCAACGGATAGTCAAAGCGTGCGGCGATCTCTGTGTAAACATCGATCACCAGTGCGGGATCCATGCTCTTGGCGCTGATGACCACATCATGGAAATTGCGCGCCTCAAAGATGTCGACGTATTCCTCAAGCTTGGCGATCATGAGTGCGAGCAAGTGGCCGGACTTGTGTCCCGCGAAGTACTTGCCCAACTCCTCCATGCGCTTCTGCTTGTCCTTGCGCTCAATGATTGAGCCTTCGTTCACGCCGATGCGGATGGGGATCTTGCGCTCTTTGCACGCATCAATGACTTGGTTGACCTGGTCGCGGTCGGAGATGTTGCCTGGGTTGAGGCGGATCTTGTGGACCCCGGCCTCAACAGCCTCAAGTGCGCGCTGGAAGTGGAAGTGCACATCTGCAACGATCGGTACCTGCACCTGCTTGATGATCTCGCGCAGGGCATCGGTGTCCTTGCGCTCTGGAACGGCAACGCGCACCACATCGGCGCCGGCAAGCCGGTAGCGCTCGATTTCGGCAACGCATGCATCAATGTCATACGTGTAGCCAGCCGTCATGGTCTGCACCAAGATCGGGGCGTCTCCGCCGATGAAAGTGCGTCCGACGCGGTCGTCGCCGATTGCCACCTTGCGCGTTTTTCTGCGGTCCTGCATAGGTGGGGGAGTGTATCCATGTATGCACGAACCCGCCTGACATTCCGCGAAGGGCATAGTTATGATCCGCCTCCATGAATTCAACCATTACCGCCCCCGGCAGCAGTATCCCGTACCTTCGAAGTCGCCTCTCACTCATGATGTTTCTTCAGTACGCGATCTGGGGCGCATGGCTTCCGATTCTGTATTCGTTCCTCTCCGGGCACTTGAAGTTCACCGGAGAACAGATCGGCTATTGCTTCTCTGCCGGCGCGCTCGGCGCCATCTTTGGTCCGTTCCTTGCGGGACAGCTGGCCGACCGCACCTTCGCCACTCAGAAGATTCTGGGCGTCAGTCACTTGGTGGGCGCACTGTTAGTTTTCCTTATGGGAATGACTGGCGAGTTCAACTACTTCCTCGCACTCTCTGCCTTGTACGGATTGGTGTACGCGCCGACCATGGCTTTGACCAACTCGCTGGCGTTCGCACACATTCCAAATCGCGACACGGACTTTGGTCCGATCCGCGTTTGGGGCACGGTTGGTTGGATTGCGGTGGGCATCACCGTTGGTCAGATTTTGTTCCGTTACCACACGCCGGTTGGCGTGGGTGCTGACGAAGTGACCGCTGCTCAGAATGCAGGACGCGCGGTGGCGTTCCAGATCAGTGCTGGCCTTGGCGTCCTGATGGGTCTCTATTGCTTCATCCTTCCAAATACGCCGCCTTCGCGGAATGCCAAGCAGAACACGGCGTGGCTTGAGGCATTTGGCGAGGTTGCCAAGATGCCGCTCGTGCTGCTCTTTCTGATTGCAGTCCCAGTCAGCATCATTCATCAGTTCTACTTTGTGCAGGCGGACGCGTTCATTGGCAGCGTTCAGGCGTCCATTGTGGAGAAGGGCGCATTTGAGAAGACCATCAGCGAGGTGTTCGGCGTTGGCGGCGGATTGATGACCATCGGCCAAATGACGGAGATTCTGGTGCTTGCCATGATGCCGTTCCTCACCAAGTGGTTCACACGGAAGCATCTCTTGTTGATCGGGCTGGCTGCTTATGCGCTGCGCATGGCTCTCTGGGCGTTCATGCCAACGTTGCCATTCGTGATGGCGGGCATTGCGCTGCACGGTCTCTGCTTTGGCTGCTTCATCTTCGTGG
>CANJHD010000042.1 GCA_947474065.1 Planctomycetaceae bacterium | reverse complement strand
GACTGTTATCACTCATGCGGCGGCATCCATGCCTTCCGCCTGTTACGATCGGCTTACCGGGCAAAGTACCATAAAAACCCCGGTCATCAATTCTCCGAGACCCGGCTCGGCACGCACTTCGATAGAAAAGAAACGCCCCCACGGATGGTTAGCAGCGAGACGTTCGACACGACCAAAACATTTGCCGACCTCGGCCTTCCCGCGTCCGTCCTTCAGGGCGTCGATGCAGCCGGGTTCAAGCACCCAACCAAAATTCAATCGGCCCTGATTCCTGTTGCCATGAGCGGCAAGGATGTCATTGGCCAAGCCAAGACGGGCACCGGCAAGACTGCTGCATTCAGCCTGCCAGTGCTCGGGCTGCTTCAGCCCGGCGACCAATTCGGCGCGCTGGTCTTGGTTCCCACCCGCGAGCTGGCCATCCAGGTCTGCCGCGAAGTTGAGGAACTCGGCGGCCACACTGGTATCAAGGCGATCCCCGTCTACGGCGGCAAGCCCATGCGCGCGCAGGCCCAGGCGCTCGAAGCGAACCCAGAGATCATCGTCGGAACCCCCGGCCGAGTGATGGACATGCACCAGCGCGGGCTGCTGCCTTACAACCAGTTCAAGGTAGTGATCTTGGACGAAGTCGACCGCATGCTTGACATCGGTTTCCGCGAGGATATTCGCAAGATCCTCGGTGCCATGAAGCAGCGCCCGCAGACGATCTTCGTCAGTGCGACCATCAGCCCAGAGATTGAGAAACTCGCCCGCAGTTACATGAAGAGCCCGGAGAAGATCGTCACCACCGAGAAGAGTCTCACGGTGTCTGCGGTCGATCAGAGTTGGCTCACCGTGGAGCCGTGGGACAAGCGAAAGCTCCTCCATCATCTGCTGAAACACGAGGAACCAGCCCTCACCATCGTCTTCTGCCGTATGAAGAAGACGGTCGATCAAGTGGCGGAATACCTGACCAAACATGGTATTGATGCACACGCCATGCACGGCGACATGTACCAGACGAAGCGCGACAAGGTGATGGATCAACTCCGCGGCGGCTCGCTTGGCGTGCTCGTTGCAAGTGACCTTGCCTCGCGCGGACTTGATGTTGACGACATCAGCCATGTGATTAACTACGACGTGCCCGAAGATCCCGAGATCTACATCCACCGCATCGGCCGCACTGCGCGCGCTGGTCGCCATGGAGTGGCATGGACGTTCATTCAGCCCGACCAAGGCGACCTGCTTTCTGGAATCGAGATGCTTGCAAACATCGAGATTCCCCAGAAGCAATACCCTGATTTCACGCCTGGACCAATCCCAGCGGATGTCTCCAGTTACCGCGAAGCAGAGAAGCGTCGTCGCGAAGAATCCGCAAGCGCGAAGAGTCGGATGGCCACTTCTGTTGCCCCGACTGCTGCAAAGGCTGCCGATCCAAACGCGTTCCCTGGCGGGATTGTTCCTTCGGCAATGCCGATGAAGCGCCTCGGCGGCGTCGTTCGTACCCGCAGAGGATGATGAGCGAGAGAGTAAAGAATGAGCGCCCGCGTCGTCATTGAAATTTCCGAAGAAGTGAGCGATGCGCTCGCTGCTGGCCAAGCCGTTGTGGCACTCGAAACCGCAGTGCTCACGCACGGATTACCGCGGACACCCATGGCATCGCCATGCAATCTGTCCGAGTGGCTACCCGCGCTGCCTGCCAATCTTGCACTCAGCGTGTTGCTTGATTCCGCCGTTCGAAGCGGCGGAGCCGTGCCAGCAACCGTGGGCATGCTTGATGGAACGCTCCATATTGGGCTCAGCCGCGCACAACTCGAGCGCCTTGGCCACGATACGGATGCCCGCAAACTCAGCACCCGCGATCTCGGCGCCGCGAGTGCGCAAGGCGCTTGCGGCGGAACCACCGTTGCAGCAACGCTCGCAGCGTGTGCCGCAGCCAATATTCGCGTGTTTGCTACGGGCGGCATCGGCGGCGTTCATCGCGGTTGGACAGATCGCCCCGATGTCAGCGCTGATCTTGCCGCACTCGCACGCACGCCGACCGCCGTCGTCAGTGCCGGCGCCAAGAGCATTCTTGATCTTCCCGCAACCGTTGAAGCACTTGATTCGCTGGGCGTTCCGGTCATCGGTCTCGGCACGCGAGTCTTCCCCAGATTCATTTCTCAGGGCGACGATTCGCTAGGAGTCTCTGCGCACGCACGCGATGCCGCAGAAGTAGCTGCCATCTGTGCCGCGCACTGGCAGTTTGCGCCACACGTGGGTGCACTCATTGCGAATCCCCCACCCGCGCAATGGGCCATTCCTGCACAGGAAGTGGAAACCACCATCGCCGCTGCACTCATTGAAGCAACGCGCGCAGGGATACGAGGTGCAGCCGTGACGCCGTTCCTTCTCGACCGCGTGCAACGTGCCACTGCCGGGCGCACGGTTGGGGTGAATGTTGCTGTTCTCGAATCGAACGCGCGCGTGGGTGCCGCGATCGCCGTCGAACTCGCTTTAATGCACCGTTAACATCCGTTATTCGAAGGTTCTGACACGAATTTTCATAATTTCTGCCTATTTTCTCTATTACTGAGTTACCATTTACCCGTCGCCCTTCCCCAAGAGCGACAACCAAGCACAACCCGGAACGGTGGCAAGGCCCTTCGAGGTCCCCCCTACAGTTGGGATGCACATGCATCGCCGGTCCGGCGCGAGGAACATATTGATGACAGTTGTAAGCGGGATCCTGGAGGCCATGAAAGGCTCATCCGAGGGTCGAATCAGGCAGTTTTCAGACGGACTCATCGAACGCGAGGATGACCCAGTGGTCCTCCCCGACTTCATGCAGCGCAACGGCGTCGCGCCCGGCGCGGCGATCACCGTTGAGGTTGAAGAGCGCCAATCACGGCGCACTCAGCGCATGCATATGGTGGCGAGCAAACTTGTGGCCATCGAAGGCATGTCCCCCGAGGACTATCGCAAGCGCAAGAATTTCAGCGAACTGACGGCGCTCGATCCGCAGCCGCGCATCTCGCTTGAACATCGCGGCTGCCCGCCAGCATGTCGGCTCATCGACATGTTCTGTCCCATCGGATTCGGCACCCGTGGACTGATCGTTGCACCGCCCAAGGCTGGCAAGACAATTCTCTTGCAGAACATCGCCTTCGGAATCAAACATAATCACCCGGAAATTGAGCTTATTGCGCTGCTTATTGACGAGCGCCCCGAGGAAGTCACGGACTTCCGTCGCAATGTGCCCGCGCATGTCTTGGCATCAAGTAACGACGAAGATCTTGACCGCCACCTTGCACTCGGACAGTTTGCCATCGAGCGCGCCAAGCGCATGGTGGAGGCGGGCCGCGATGTCGTGGTCCTCCTCGACAGTCTCACGCGTCTTGGACGCGCATTCAACAATTCGCGCCGCTACGGCAGTTCTGGTCGCACAATGTCTGGCGGTGTGGACAGCCGAGCACTGGAGGTTCCAAAGCAACTCTTCGGCGCCGCGCGCAAGTGCGAGGAAGGCGGAAGCCTGACCATCATCGCTACCTGCTTGGTGGATACGGGAAGCCGCGCAGATCAGGTGATCTTTGAAGAATTCAAGGGAACCGGCAACATGGAGTTGATCCTCGATCGCACCATCGCCGAGCGGCGCATCTTCCCCGCAATCAACCTTGCGCAGAGCGGCACGCGCAAGGAACATCTGCTGATGCCGGAACGCGAACTGAAAACCATTACCGCCCTGCGGCGTCGCCTTCTGAATGCTCCACCGCATGTTCAGATGGAACAGTTGCTGGGAGCCCTGAATCGCTTCCCAGCCAATGAAGACATGCTGAAGGGCTGACCGCAACGGATCGGGGCGAGTAAAATCGGGGCGCTCTCAGTACCGACACATCGCCAAATGAATGGGCTTGGTGTACCCTTGCCGAAAGCATGGCAGACGGAACCGGATACTCAAACTCCGTGCGCGCAGGCGCATTCCTCATCACTTCCGCTTTAGTGGGATTGGTGGTCGTTCTCATCCTTTCGAAATCTGCGCTCTTCACGCGCAAGTCGGACTACGTGGTGCGTTTCACCATGGAAGAAGGCGTCGCCGGGCTCGATGCCGGGGCCGAAGTCCGCGTGAGCGGGCTCAAGGTTGGTCGCGTCGTTCGAATCGAGCAGCGGTTCGAAGCCGAAGAGATCGCCGTTCACATCCAGATGAACGCGGACATCACGCTTTACAAGGATGCCCAAGTACTTCGCTCGCAGCCCTTGCTCGGTAATTACTCGTGGCTCAATTTCTCAAACCTCGGGTCCAAGGCGCAGGGCAAACTCGAGCCAGGCCAGACGATTGATGCCAAGACCAGTGGCGGACTCCTTGCCACCATCGTCGGCCCCCAGAACGCTGGTCGCACCACTGAGATGTTCACCAATATGGTGGCGTTCACCGCCAGCCTTGATGATTTCGCACGCGTTCAATATCCGAAGACCGTTGTCCCGATGCTCGATGACGCCGCGAGCGCGGTTGCCACGCTGCGCAAGGATTACGACGGATGGCGCGGGGACATCACGTCGACCCTCAAGGACGCTGCGCTGTCGATGAAGAAGCTCGACACGTCGATGGATGACGCCGTCGTCACCGTGAAGGACGCACGTGCCACAATGGCGCACTTCCGCGAAGTGAACATCAAGCAGATCGACGCCATCCTCACTGACGCGCAGTCTGGTACTGAGCGATTCGCAAGCGCGATGGAGAACTTGGATGTCGAGCTCACTGCACGCATTCCAGACCTCCGCGCAATGATGTGGGATCTGCGCCAGTCCGCAACGCAAGTCAAACTCGCCACCATGGAAGTGCGCCGCAGTCCTTGGAAACTGCTGTACCGGCCAAGCGGAGACGAACTCGCACGCGAGAATCTCTACGAATCCGCGCGCGCATTTGCAATCGCAAGTTCCGATCTGCGCGTGGCTGGCGAAACGCTCCGCGCAACGCTCGATGACACCCCGGAGCGCTTCAGTTCCGATCCAAAGTTCCGAGAAGTCTTGCGCACGCAAGTGCTGCAGTCGGTTGAACGTTACGAGGTTGCACAGAAGCGATTGTTTGACGTCCTGCATGCAGACTTCCAAGGTCAGGCGATGCCAACGGACGGTGCAACGGTGCAACCTCCAATGGCTCTTCCTACCGAGGAGAAGGCCGCGCAAACCGCTGCTCCCGCGTCAACTCCTGCCGCAACTTCAAATGTGGTTCCGGCGAACGCACACTAATCAGACGACTTTCTGCGCTCTGTCCAAACACTGGGCGAGCCTGAACCCATCACAGTGCAAGCGGAACGCAACAACATCCGAGCCGGCATCTACACGCTGACCTGCGTGGGGGTGTTCACACTTCTGCTGGCGGGCGGTCTTGCATGGTCCCATTCCACCCAAGTGAACTACTTAGTTCGCTTCAGTGCTGAGCAGGGTGTTTACGGGCTGTCCCACGGGACTCCCATTTGGATCGGTGGCATGAAGAAGGGCAGCATTGAGTCGATCACCCCGCGGATGGCGAATGATGTGCTCGTTGGCTACGACGTGATGCTCTTAGTCGAGAGAGACATCCCTATCACCGCCAACGTGCGCTGCGAAGCATCAGAAATGGGGATCAATGGCGAAGCGATTCTTGAACTTCGTGGTCTCGGTGGTATGCAGAAGACGCGCGAAGGGCACAACGGGGCCAATCCTCAACCATTGCTTGCAGCCGGCTCAGAAATCACCGCGTCCTCGTCTCCTCGGTTCAGAAGTTTCTTCGGCGCGCCCATGTCCAAGGCGGTCCGCGATTTACTCGCCACTTGGAGTCCAGAGCACCCGACAGCCGATGCGCTCAGCAATCGCCTGAATGCGATGACCGATGATGTGCCAGCGCGTGTTAAACGAGCCCACACCGAAGTAACAGCGCTCTCCGACAAAGTCACGCCCGATTTCAAGCGCTGGAAGATTGACTTCGCAACCGCGCGCGATCAAGCATCTGCCGCGTTGGCGAAACTCGGCTCGACACAACCCTCCGCCATCCTAGGAGACTCCGGAATTGGTTCCACCGAGGAGGTGCTTCCACTCCTGCGTGCCGCCGCAGCCGATGCCGACAACCTTCCTCGGGTCGATCGCCATCGCCTCCAAAAGGCCGCCGACACACTCGACCGCGCCGTTGAGTCCATCAAGGAACTTGGCGAGCAAACTGGTGCCCTTCGCAGCACCATGACATCAGCAGACCATTCATTCGGACGAGGAGCAGCCGACTTCTCGATCGCGTCCCAGGAACTCGATGCCGCCGCAACGGAAGTCGTGTGGAAGCCATGGCTGCTTCTCGGCGGCGGAGCAGAAGATGTCGGCGACCAACGAACCGACGCGGAGAATCGCGAAATCGTTCGCCAGTACACCCTTGCCGCAGTTGAGCACCAGTTCGCAATCAAGAGCATTGAGGACACCCTGCGCCGTGACGGCGAATTGCTCAACACGGTTCCTGGTCTCGCTGATCTCCTGCGCACACGACTCGATTCCGCCAATGCAATCTTTGAGGCGGAAACGACCCGGATGGAGAACCTGATCATCGGACCACAGCGCAGCAAGTCGCCCAGCAAATAGCACGGGCGCCCCAAAGAGCGCGGGACGCCCCCTTGAAGGGACGTCCCGCGAGAAAAGGGCAGAGTTGCTGTAAAACTTAGTTACCTTCGGTCTTCGCCAACGGCTCCTGTGCCGCACGCGATGTCAGGCCCGCGCCACGAATCGACGGAAGCATCGCCGGCACCGCATCCTCTGCAGGCTCGGCCTTCGTCTCCTTGCAGCGTTCAATATCCGCGCCCAACGAAGTCAGCACGCGTTCCATCCCCGAGTATCCACGATCGAGGTGGTAGACGCGGCTGATCGTGGTCTCGCCCTCAGCGGCCAATGCCGCCAAGACCAAGCACGCGCTCGCACGCAAATCACTGGCCATCACTGGCGCGCCATGCAGGTGACGCACGCCAGAGATCACCGCAGTCGATCCCTGGCGATATACCTGTGCGCCCATGCGCGAGAGCTCCGCAACGTGCAGGAAACGCTCGGTGTAAATCTTCTCGGTGATGATCGAGTTGCCGTCAGCGATGGAAAGCAAGGCCATGAATTGCGCCTGTAAATCAGTTGGAAATCCAGGGTGCGGCTGCGTGGTAATGATCGTCGGTCGCAACACGCGATTCGATGAAATGCGCACGCTGCAGCGAGCATCCTCATCATTCGGATTCACCTTCGTCACATGGACGCCGACCTCCTCAAGGTGATTGACGGCCGCAAGCAAGCTGTCATACGGGAAGTCATCAATCGTGACATCGCCGTTCGTCATCGCTGCTGCAATGGCGTAAGTACCAGCCACAATGCGGTCGGGCATCACGCGATGTTCGCAGCCCCCGAGAGCCTCAACGCCATCGATGATGATGCGGGGCGAACCAGCGCCGCGAATCTTGGCACCCATGCGGTTGAGCATGTTGGCCAAATCCACAATCTCTGGCTCGCATGCAGCACTTTCAATCACGGTACGACCTTCAGCAAGCGTCGCTGCACTCATCACGTTGGCGGTTCCCAAGACCGTTGGTCCGTTCGGTCCACCAAGGAAGATGGTTGCGCCCTTCAGACGGTCGCAGGTAGCAATGATGTTGCCGCCATCCATCTCAATCTTGGCGCCCAACTTGGCAAGGCCCTTCAGATGCAAATCGATCGGTCGCGTTCCGAATGCGCATCCGCCCGGCATACTGATCACGGCACGTCCGCGCCGCGCAAGCATCGGCCCAAGCACGCAGATGGAAGCACGCATCGTCTTCACTATCTCGTAGGGAGTCTCAACGCATGACTCGTCGCTGGTGTGCAGCGTGATGGTGTCGTCATCACCGAAGTGAATGGCCACACCCAGCCGCTCTAAGAGCGACCCCAGGTTTTTGATGTCAGCCAGGGGCCCGACATTGGTCAATTTGACCCGCCCTGTGGTGAGGAGGGATGCGGCCATAAGCGGCAGAGCCGCGTTTTTGGCGCCTTCGACGGAGATGCGGCCGTTTAATCTGCGGCCGCCTTGAATGCGGAAGTAATCCATGGGAAATGCCCCTAAATAACACCGATCGGTGCGAGTCAATCCGTGACTCGCTTCTCTAACACCAATCGGCGTTCCGCGCGGTCGACCCTCAATGATCGACGAGCCAATAAGATATCCAACTTATGAGCACCGTGTCTGCCGCCAACGCCGAAACCGAACCCACTCGCCTGCCCGGAGAGCCCATCCTGCCAGAGGCACGGATGCATGTGGTACTCCCAACCGCTCCAGTGAATGGCACGGTGGTGCATTCCAAACTGTGCACCAAGTCAAAGTCCGCATCTTTCGTCCGCCATGTGTGCGTGGACGTCTCCGGCACTGCGCTCGAGGGCGCATGGGTTGCGGGTCAGTCCTTCGGTGTGATTCCGCCTGGAACCGATGCCAACGGCAAGCCTCACAAGGTTCGCCTGTACTCGATCGCTAGCCCCGGCTACGGCGAAGACGGGTTCGGCAAGATCCTCTCAACCACTTGCAAGCGCTTGCTTTCCGAACGGGAGCCGCAGACTGCCAAGGATGACCCCACCGACCATCGCCTCTTCACCGGGATGTGCTCGAACTATGTCTGCGACCTGCGCGAGGGCGACGCTATCCCTGTGGCTGGCCCCGCAGGCAAGCGATTCATCCTGCCCACCGACCGGAACGCGCACGATTACCTGCTTCTCGCAACCGGAACTGGCATCGCCCCGTTCCGCGGGTTCATTCATGAGCTGTTCGTTGGCCCGCCAGCCGGAAGTCCGCTGCATGCCACTTGGCGTCCATGCACCTCCCGCGTGCATCTCGTCATGGGTACGCCCTACACCAGCGACCTGATTTACGACGACTTCTTCCGTCAAGTCGCCAAGCAACACACGAACTTCGCCTACCACACAGCGATTAGCAGAGAAGCCCGGCTCGACGGCGGCAAGGGGGAGTACATCCATCACTACCTTGATCGCACCCTGCCCCAGTTTGATGAACTGCTGCGCAACGAACGGACCCTTATCTACATCTGCGGCCTGGCCGGCATGCAGGTTGGGGTGTTCCAGACACTCGCGCAACGTGGGCTGCACGGTGGGTTCTTGGATGTCCAAGCTGAATTGGCAGGAATCCCTCCCCACGAGTGGACCCCGGAGCAGATGAAGCGTCGCGTCCATGCCACTCGACGCTGCATGCTTGAGGTCTACTGAGGCCGTTCCCGGACGCGCCTGCATGATGGAATATGAGCCGGGCGCGGCCTGAGTCCGGGATCTCCGTGCCAAATCCCCAGACTTCACACCCTTTGGACTTCGAATAGAGACATCTACTCAGGCGGTGCTACGATTTCCGTCATGGCCATGGGAGACTCTCAAGGCGAGTGGCGGGATGGCGACGAGTTGGCCGAAGAGGCCCGCCGCCACTATGAAGACGGCCGTCTCGTTGAGGCGGAGGCTGCGCTTCGCCAAGCACTTTCACGCAATCCTGATCGACCGGAATGGCACTTCCATCTCGGGCGCTTGCTTGAACAAACCGACCGCTCCAAAGAAGCGCGCGCGTCCTACCTGAAATGCCATGAACTTGATCCCGATGCTCCTGAGCCATTGCTGGCCGCGGCGTCGGTCGATGAGATTGAAGGTGACACCGTTTCCGCACTGCGATTCGTAGAGCGAGCCGTTTCACTTGACCGCGAATCCGATGAGTCGCATGCCCGGCGCATTCGTCTCCTTTCCACAGTTGGTCGCCATGACGATGCGCGCGATGCCTTCTATGAAGCGCAAGAATTCGTTGAGAGCCCTGCATTCTCAATGATTGCCATGGCATCCGGCCTCGAAGAACAAGGCGATATGCCCCGCGCCTCGTGGTGCTACCGCGAAGCGCTCCGTCATGATCCAGAAATGGCGGAAGTGCGCACCATGTATGCGCGATGCCTTGCGAATCAAGGCGACCAAGCGAAGGCTCTCCAGAATTACATGCATGTCCTGCGCGAGCAGCCCGGCTACATCGAGGCTCTCCTCGGATGCTCGGAAACGCTTGCGCATCTTGGACGCGAATCAGATGCAGCAGAGAAATTGCGGCGGATCGTGGAGATCGAGCCAGCCAATGTGCAAGCGCATCACATGCTTGGCGCCCTTGATCTACGCGCCGCGCGCTTTGATCGGGCCGCCATCGAGTTTGAACTTGTATTGAAGTTGGAGCCCGAACGAAATCTCGTACGGCTCGACTTGGCTGACGCACAGTTCCGGCGCGGTCGAATTCGCGACGCACGCGAAACCATGCGCGCGCTCCTTGCCGAAGGTCTGCCAGACGCACCGGAGGCCGATGATCGATTTGCTTCGCGCCCTGAGCACGAGCGCGTGCGAACTCTGCGCGCGCATAGTGCGGTACTTGCGCGCGCTGGTGCATTGCTCGCCATGTTGCGCGAGTGGGATGCGGCAGCAAAGATCATTCCGGAATTTGTCAAATTGCACGCAGCAGAACCCGATGCATGGCGGGCATTGGCGCGAGCACGCTTTGAATCAAACGACATCGATGGCGGTCGCGAAGCAAGTTTGCATGTCCTGCAACTTGACCCAAAGTGCGCGCTCAGTCATCACAACTTAGCTCTCGCCGCACTGCGCGCAGGCGACCTCTCCGGAGCCAGCAGTTGGGTTCGACGCGGCTTGGCACTGACACGCACTGACGAAGGCCTGCGAAGACTGCGCTCGCGCGTCCTCCTCACCCGCGTCCGCGCCGTTGCCACACTGTGCACCCGCCTGTTCCGGCGCCGTTAACGGACAAGAATCAACCCAAAAACAACCGGCGGGCGCCATGAGCGCCCGCCGTGAGTGTTTCAGAAGATGAGTGGCGTGCTTCCGATTAGGAAAGCAGGCTGGCGTACGGGATGAGCGCCATGAAGCGCGCGCGCTTGATGGCCTGAGCAACGCGCGACTGGTCGCGGGCTGAGAGACCAGCACGCTTGCGCGAGATGATCTTGCCGTTGGAGGTGAGCACGCGACGCAGATCGTCGATGTTCTTGTAGTCAATGATGAGGTTCTGCTTCGCGGAACGCTCGCCAGGGGCGACGGCAATGGCGCCGAAGGCTGGGGGCTGGTTCTCGCGGTCGCGCGAGCCGTATGAGGAGCCGCCATCGCGATCGCCGCGATCACCACGGTCGCCGCGATCGCGATCGCGCGAGCCAGAACCGTATGAGGCGGAAGATCCGTAACCGTGACTTGAAGATTCGTTTGACATAGGTTCTCGATCCGACTGGTTTCAGTGTCCTGACAGCACGCGCCGTCAGCTCGCCTTGGCTTCTCGGAGTAGGAGCCCCCGGATGAACCGGGAGCGGCGAGAGTCGCGCAGTGTAGCCCAAATGCCGCGATTTCACGCTCTCAAGGCTCGTCCGAACCGGGCTGAACCGAAAATTCCGGTGGAAATACACGCCTAAAGGGGACAGAAACAACGTCCGCTCGTGGTTACACTCGGTTTCGTGTCCGAGCACTCGCACGCCGAACGACTGTCGCGTCGGATCGAACTGAGCGCCGAGGAACTCTCGCTTCTGCTCGGTCCTGACCGATTTGAACCCGCACCCGCCCACGAAGCGACGGTGCCGGATGTTGTTGTCACAGAAATGCCGAGCCTTGCGACGCCCGTCGCGACCGCTTCCGCGTCCGCTGAAGCGATTGCCTTGCCAACAGGCGCGCCGCGTTTCATCGGCGACACTGACCTCGTGCAAGCGATACTTTCTGGCGCGCCGAACTTTGAACAACTCGCACTCCGCGCGATTCGCGAACGCACAGGCGAGGAACTAGCGCGCATCATCACCGGCAGCGCAGCAGATGCCATGGTGGCCACTGGAACCGGAACCATGATCGGCGCGGGTCGCGCGTTTGTTGCGCCGCTCGCTCCCGACGCGCGTGCAGCATGGGCCGTCTGGCTGCAACGATGGCTTGAGCTCGCCACGCTTGCGATGTCACACGCGCCGCGTGGTCTCTGGGACGATCCGACCGGATTCCCATCATGGACACGACTGCGCCAGCAAGTGGCGCACCGCATCGCAGCCGCACGCCTGCGCCGCGAATCTCTACACGTTGCTTTGCTTCGCATCGAGGACGCAGAACTCTGGAATCGCCGCGCGCAGATCCTTCTTGACAATCCATTCATGGCTCGTGTCGCCACCGCGCTTGATGCCGCGGTGGTGCCAGGCGATGAACTCGCTCGCCTTGATGACGGCGGATTCGTACTGGTTTCTCTGCGCGAATCAGCAACACAGGAACTTGCCGCCGCCCTCCGAGCGGAGATCGCGCGCCTGCCTGGTGATGGACCCCGCTCGCTTGTAGTCCATGTGGGTACCGCCGCCGCGCCCTGGGATGCAACGGATCCCGATTCGCTCCTTGAACTTGCGACGCGGCGCGCCGCAGCAAGTTCTAATCAGGTCTGACCAGTGAAGGTTGTCATTCTTTCTGACCTGCACCTTGGCCTGAAAGCCGCGCCCACACCAGCATCACTGATCGCCGCGCTCGACGGCGCGAACGAAGTCATTCTCAATGGTGATGCCGCAGAATCTGCGTCAAGCGCATTCGGTCACCGCGGCGAAGAACTTCTCTCGGAACTCCGCGAGCGCCTTGCGCGAGTAGGCGCCAGCGTGTTGCGCATTGAAGGCAATCACGATCCCGCCACCGGTGAACTGTGCGCACTGCGAGCGCACGGGCGCGTTCTCATTACGCACGGGCACGCTTTCCATCCGGCCATTGCGCCGTGGTCCGCCGCTGCAAACGATGTTGCTAGTGAATTTCAGCGCGCGTATCAAGCAGCAGATGACCACGCGGAACCAAATCGAACTCTGCTCGCGTCGCGCGCCGCCGCAATTTCCGAACGCGGGTTCGACCGCGCAGCATCGCCTCTCACGGTATTGAGCCGCATGGCGACACGACCCTGGGTGTTTCCACTCGTAATTGGCTACTGGCGCATGTTTCCGGAATTGTCGGCACGCTTTATGGAACGCGCGGGCGCAGCAGCTCACACACGCGCCGAAGCGATTCCGCAAGCGATCGTTGCGGGACATTCACACCGCGCGGGCGCGTGGCTCGTCCGCGGAAAGCTCGTCCTGAACACCGGAAGTTTTACATTTCCCGGACAGCCGCACGTGGTGACGATCGCTGACGAGAACATCTCACTCACACCGCTGACGCGCGTTGCGGGCGAATGGCGTCAGGATGCATCTGCTCGCAGAACTTGGGTGATTGACGAGATCGCGCGCTCCACCGCACCACCGTCAACCCCGGTTTCATAACCCGCTGACGTAAGCATTGCGAGCAGCGCCGCCGTATCGACATTGCCGCGCGCACCCGGCGCGTACGGGCATCCGCCGATACCTCCTGCGCTCGAATCAAAGCTGCGAACGCCAAGTGCCAGCGCGGCGCAGGCATTATCCAGTGCACGCCCGTTCGTGTTGTGAAGATGGAGTGTTGTGCGCTCCGGTGGCAATACGCGCGCGACCTCTGCATACAAGCGCTCGATGTCTGCGGGCTCTGCAACCCCAAGCGTTTCCCCAAGGTCAATCTCATCAGCACCCAATGCAAGAAGTTGTTCAACGACGTGTCGCACTGCAGTTGGTGCAACCGGTCCGTCATACGGGCAACGCACCACGCAACTCACATAGGCACGTACTGGTAGACGCGCCGCATGCGCTGACGCAACAACTGGAACGAAGCGCGCCAACACTTCTTGAATGGTGCCGCCCGTATTTGCTGAGCTGAAACCCTCACTCGCGGCCGCAAAGATTGCAACCTTATCTACACGCGCTGCGAGTGCGGAATCCATACCGCGTTCGTTCGGAACCAATGCGCTGTAGATAGTTCCCGGGCGGCGCTGAATACGCGCAAAGACATCCGAAGCGTCTCCTAATTGCGGCACCCATTTTGGGCTCACAAAGCTAGAAACTTCAATCTCTGGGAAGTGCGCCGCGGAGAGCAAGTCAATGAACGCCACTTTCGCAGCCGTCGAAACGATGCGCTTTTCATTCTGTAGTCCATCGCGCGGTCCCACTTCGGTGACGCGAACAAAGCCAAGAGCATCGCAAGATGCGCCCGTCATTTAAGCGTGTCTCCGCGACCTCGGGTGGCGGCATCTTCGCGCCAGACACGCATGAAGAACGGAATGAACACTGCAAAGAGCGCCACGGTCAACACTGCTCCGCCCACAAACAACACTACTTCTGGAGAAATGCGCATGCCCACCTCCGAGCGCTGACCATCTTTCCCGCTCGCAGGCTGCACTTCGATCGGGTCACTCTCTTGCAGACGCGCCGCCATCATGCTGTCACCGGCCGCTCTGAAAGGAATCGAAGCCCGGGCTGCACTGTTGCGGTAGCACGTCCACCTTCGGCAGGAACGAGGAGTACCGCGCCCGGCTCTGAATGTGCGGTGCGCACCATCGCAAAGGCAACGCTCGCCGCGCCCAACATCGGGGCCAATGTGCTGCTCGTGACTGCGCCCACTGGATTACCAGGTTCGCCATCTGCACCGCGTTCAAAGACAGGCGATCCCGCAGTCGGCAGAGCATCTTCAGTCATGCGAAGTGCCACGAGGCGCTGCTTTGGTTTGCCCAAACTCTCCATGCGCGCAACTACTTCTTGCCCGGGATAGCAGCCCTTCTTGAAACTTGTTCGCGCATTCAATATGCCGGACTCGTGCGGCAAGTTGTCTGGCCCGAAGTCAACATGATGAAGCGGAGTTCCTGCTTCGATACGTGCAATGTTGTACGCGTGCCACCCAGCGGGGCGCGCGCGGCGGCGGCCAATCTCTTGCACATCATGTTGCGAAACAAGCGCGTCCCATGCACGCCCTGCTGCCTCGCGGGGCAGGAAGATTTCAACGCCCGGCGAGCCGCATTGATCGCGCCGCGCAAGCACTGCTGCAACGCCCGCGATCGTGGATCGAACGCAACGCGCATCCTGATTCAAAGCCTCAAGCGCGGCATCGTCAACACCAGCATTTGAAAGGAGCGCCCCGCCCTCGGGACCATGAACAGCCAATCGGCCCCAGAGCGCAGACTCATCAGTGATCTGTACATCCTCAGCAAAGAGGAACGAGTGCAGCGTGGAAACCACACGCGCCGCATCATGAATATCAACATCAACGAGCGTCAACGGTGGCGTTCCGTCCGCATCAGGCACCTGCACAAACAGAAGGTCTGCCTCGATCCGCCCCTTGCGATTTAACCAGAATCCCGCGCGCACATCGCCTACGGCAATGTCTTTCAATTCCTGCGTCACCATACGGTTCAGGAAATCGACGCGGTCCGCACCGCGTACCGCAATGGTGCCACGGTGAGCCATGTCCATCACCGCTGCCCCGCGCCGAAACGCGGCGTACTCAAGTTCAAGTAGCCCGTATCCGGCCACGATCTCCGGCGGCTCGATCGCCGCCGGTCCGGCAAC
Organism: Planctomycetaceae bacterium; assembly: GCA_947474065.1. GTDB lineage: Bacteria > Planctomycetota > Phycisphaerae > Phycisphaerales > SM1A02 > UBA966. Next base: position 4,480 of record CANJHD010000042.1, on the reverse strand, counting down.
GGGCACAACTGCCGGCACTGCCGTTGCCACTGGTACTGCCGTCGCTGACCCTGCCCCAGCGCCTTCGCCCGCGCCCACCCCGTATGGCATCCATTCCACCTCTACGGGCACTCCGCCAAGACGGACGCTTTCGACGCGTGCGTAGCGCTCATGCTCTGGTTGGAGTGGATTGGCGGGCATCCCGGAAGCATAGTTCGCTTACCATTTCCGTCCCGCTGCGAAATGGATTCGCACGTATTTACCTGCCATCGCGCACTCCGAGGTTCGCACCGTCCCGTCCACCACAACGAACGCTGCTCAGTGATCGAAAGACCCCAACACTATGAAACTTGATATTGAACTCTTCCGACGCCTCTGCGAAACCCCCGGCATTCCTGGTCGCGAAGAGCGCGTGCGCGCGGTCATTGAGAAGACCGTCCTTGGCAAGTCGGCCGGCGGCCTGTTCGATACCTCCCACGTCGATGCCATGGGTTCCCTGATCTGCACGCGTAACGCCACCAAGGGCGGCGGTAGTCGTGGTTCAAAGCCAACCACGGTGCTCCTTGCTGCGCACATGGATGAAATCGGTTTCTATGTCCGCCACGTTGACGACAACGGATTCATCTGGCTGAACGCTGCGGGCGGCTTCGACACACGGAACCTCTTTGCGAGCCGCGTCACCGTGGTCACCGATAGCGGCGACATTCACGGCGTGATGAATCCAGGCGGAAAGCCAATCCACATTTCCAACGACGCCGAACGGACCAAAGTGCCAGGCGTTGAAGAATTCTTCGTGGACCTCGGCATGGCTGCTGCAGACGTGAAGAAGCGCGTGAAGGTGGGCGACTATGTAGTGCTAAACCAGCCCTTCATGGAAACTCCGCTCAAAATCGTGAGCAAGGCGCTCGACAATCGCATGGCTTGCTTTGTTGCTATCGAAGCGCTCCGGCAGATGCAACGCAAGAGCGTAAAGCATGCCGCGAACATTGTGGTTGCATTCTGCACGCAAGAAGAAGTTGGACTGCGCGGCGCAACAACTGCTGCAAATCAAGTGGGTGCGGACATCGGGGTTGGCCTTGATGTCAATCTTGCCTGCGACACTCCTGGTGTTCCCGATTCACAACGCGTCACCAAGCACGGCGACGGCGCCGCGGTAATGATTCAGGACAGCAGCATGATCAGCGATTACACGCTGGTGCAAGAGATCTGCGCTATTGCCAAGAAACACCGCATTCCGCACCAACGCGCCATCTTGCCGCGCGGCGGTCAAGACGGCGCCGCCATTCAACGCTCCGGTCGCGGAGCGCGTTGCGTAGCACTCGGCGCTGGCACTCGCTACATCCACACCAGTACAGAAATGCTCGACAAAGCAGATCTCGAAGCGGTGATCGACCTGCTCGCTGCTTGGCTTCCAACAATTGCGTAACTACGCAACGAGATGAATCGTGCGATGCGCCGTGCCCGTCGAACGCAACACCGAAGGTACGAGTGAAACCTTAGTGGCTCATGCGACCATGAACGCCAAGCACAGTGCGAGCAATCGCCTCTGCGGCGTCGACCTGTGGTCGTGCACGCAGCGCTGACTCCATGTCATCGCGGAGACGACCATCAGCAAGCAGCGTCGCTAACGGCTCGCCGATCGACTGCATATTTGCTGCCACATCAAGACGGTCGTAGGCAAGCACCGCCGCACCCGCGCGCACCAACGGCTTCGCATTCGCTTCCTGATGTAAATCGCGGTGATACGGATAGGGAACGAACACCGTCGGAACGTGGTTCGCCTCCGCCTCCGCCACACTGTTGGCGCCGGCTCGACTGAGTGCCAATTCCGCAGAGCCCCACGCTAATCCCATGTCATTCAGGAATGGAAGCACCAGTGCCTTCACCCCCGCGCGCGCGTAGGCGGCATCAAGTTCCGCAGCCGACGGTGACCCCTTCGAGCCCGCCAAGTGCAGCACCTGCCAGTGCGAAAGCAATTCCTTGTGCTTCAACGCAAAGGCAACCATAAACGAGTTCAAACTTGAAGCCCCCTGCGAAGCGCCCGTGACAAAGAGGCACGGGCGCACTGGATCAAGTCCAAGTTGACCCCTGCATTCAGCACGACCAGCAGGAGCAATCGCTGATCGTCGCAGCGGCATACCAACGATCGCCTCCGCAAATTTCGGCATCTGCGGGGTCTCGCACGCGCTCACCACTCGTTGTGCACGACGCGCCGCCACGCGGTTTGCCCGCCCAGGCGTTGCATCCAAGTTCACCAGCGTGATGGGAATCCGAAGCGAACGCGCCGCCGCCGTCACCGGCCCGGTCACGAACCCACCCAGACTCACCACATGTTCCACTCCCTCATCGCGCAACATGCGCTTGGCAACGGCGAGCCCCTTGAAATAAGCACGCGCAAAGCGCCAGACCCCACGAGGATTCCATGCCAAACCCTCTGCTGGAACTGGGCGAAACTCCACCCCGGCGTCACCAAGCATCTGCGCATCAATGGCGCGTGTCGAGCAGAAAAAGAGCGGTCGCACTCCAGGGGCCACATCCCGCATGCGTTCGGCGATCGCAAGGCCAGGGCTCAGATGCCCGCCGGAGCCCCCGCCCGCGAATACAACGGTCCGCCGCGCGCTGCTCACGCCATCCTCGCGGCATCACTACCCGCAGCAACGATTCCAGATGTGTTCCCGTCGGGGTACGTCACACCGCGTGTAGCCATGTACCCCGTGGCGTTTGCTGTGGAATTCACCGTGGTGCGATCAGTAAACGGCGCATCTTCGCCTTCTCCGGGCACTGGCACCCCCAACTCACGGCGACGACGATCCGCTGCGCGCTCCATAGCGACAAGGAAGCCCAAGGAAAGGCAAGTAAGAATCCAGCCAGTGCCGCCGCGGGACATGAGCGGCAGCGCGATCCCCTTCGTCGGCGCCAACCCAGTGACCACGCAGACATTGATGAGCGCCTGCAGGCCAACAGTGAGAACAATTCCAAAGCCCAAGAGCTGGGAGAAATTGGATAAGAGCGGAGTCTCAGTGAAGCCCCCGTCAGGCGAGTTGGCGGAATCGGTCGACCCCGCGTGGGCGGGCGATCCCGTACTTGTGCCGGACCGGTTTATGGCGATTCGGGCCGTGGCGGTCACTATCGCCACGCCGCAGCCAATCAGCAGAATGTAAAGGGCAATCACCACAACTGAGCCAGTCAGACCCAATTCCTCGGCAACAATCGAGTAGATAAAGTCGGTCGTGGCCTCCGGCAAATAGCCGAACTTAAGTTCGCTGTTGCCGAGTCCACGCCCGGCTAAACCGCCGCCCGAGATCGCCTCCATCGACTGAATGATGTGGTAGCCGATGCCCTGCGGATCCTTGTAGGGATCGAGGAACGCCGCAATACGGTTGATTCGGTAGGGGCTCGTCACGATTAACGCGACAAATGCCAGCAATCCGACGGGTGCCAAAGCGGCCACAAATGCCAACCGAGCCCCAGCCGCCAGTAGAACGGCAACCGAAACCACCTCGATGAGGACCGCGGTGCCAAGGTCTTCCAAGGCAATCAAACCGCAAAGAATGCTGACGGCACCCAGAGGCAGGGCAAATCCCCACTTGAACGAACTGATCCGGGCCCGCTGTCGGACTGCGTACCAAGCAACAATGATCGGGACGCCCCACTTGGCAATCTCGCTCGGCTGCAGACCAACCGGACCAAAGCTGATCCAACGCCGAGCACCATTGACCTCGCGGCCAATGCCCGGTACGTGAACCAAGGCCAAACTAATGAAGATTGCCGCAGCGACCCAAGTGACTGGTGTTGACCACCACCGGAAACCCGTGTCGCCGAGACGATCCACTGGCGCCATGGCACCGAGGACCAAGGCGATGAGGGCTCCCACAGCAAACCAAGTGTGCTTCCCGAGGAATATCCCGCCCGTGGTAGTGGGCTGCCCCCCTGACAGGCTCAAACTAGCGGAATTGACCATGATTGTTGCCACAATCAGAAGTCCAAGGACGGCAAGAATGAGACCGTGTCGAGAGCGCAACATAGTCACCCTATCGGCAACCACGCCGATCGAACAAAAGAAGAACAGGCACATCAAAAAAGACACTGCCGCCCTTTCGAGCGGCAGTGTTTGGTTTCAAAGTAACCGGTTCAGACTGGTTCAGGCGCGACGGCGGCGCGAGGAGAAGCCAGCAAGACCGAGTAGCGCAAGTGCGCCAGGGGCAGGGACAGCGAGGAGGTTCGTCGACGAAGCCGTGGTAGTGACGGTGCCACCAGTGGCAAAGTCCTTCACTGCACTGGTCGCGGCCCACCAGCAGTTGGTGCTACCAGCCACCATCACCATGTGTGCGCACCAGATGCCGAGGCTCGAAGTTCCGGCGGTACCAGTGTTGACGCGGGTTCCGGTCATGCTAGCCATCGACTCAGCAACACCATCCGGAAGGGTTGGTGGGCTCAGGAACCAACCAGCGTTCACTGGAATGGTTGGAGCAAGCGCGGTCCAGTTGGTGAAGTTGCCGTC
>CANJHD010000041.1 GCA_947474065.1 Planctomycetaceae bacterium | reverse complement strand
GTGTGCGTCATGTGCATTGTTCCTGCGCTGCGGTTCCGTCAGGTTGGCGCCCACTGGCGCGTCTGCGGTTCCTGGTGATTTGCCGGAGGTCGGTTTGCTTGATGCAAGCGACGCGGCAGGTGAAGAATGGGTTGCGCGTAGAGCGCGAACCCGACGAGTGACTTAGGCCTTGATCTTTACAAAGACGCCGGCGGGCACAACGAGGCGGTTGAGGGCCTCGACCGTGCGGTGATTTGGTTCGATGATGTCGATGATGCGCTTGTGAGTGCGGATCTCGAACTGCTCGCGGCTCTTCTTGTCGACGAACGGCGAACGAAGGACGGTGTAGATCTCTCGGCGCGTTGGCAGCGGCACCGGGCCGGCAACGTGCGCGCCCGTGCGCTTTGCGTGATCCACGATTTCCCGTGCAGACGCGTCAAGCGCCTGGTGGTCGTAGGCTTCCATTCGGATTCGAATCTTGCCGCCCTGCATGGGTGTATCTGTCCTCAATCCAGCTTCGTCATCGTTCCAATCAGTGCTCAGCACGTTGCCGGGCACATGTGGCTGGAAAGACGCGAATCGGGGAGGATACCCAAACTCGGCAAACTGTCAACACCCCTGCACGGATAAACGAATGCCCCCTATTGTTCGGAACGCAGCCCCATTCAGATTGGAACGGCTAGCCTTACAAGTACTTCCGAGCTCCAGCCCGTCACTGGAATACCCCGCACCGAGACAGGAAACGCACTATGCGCCAATTTCTCCAGAGAAATGCCCGCCTGTTTCTAACTACTTTCTGCGTGTTTTTGACCATACAGGCCCGCGGGCAGGCGCCCGCAGCCCCTCCGCAGAGTCCGAATAACAGCGGCGCCGGGCGCCAAAGCCCACCCCAAACTCCACCCAAGAAGCCCGTTGCCCCTGCGGGTGCCACCGGGTCTACCCCTGCCGCTCGAACGCCTGCCGGCGCCGGAACCGTTCCGCCCGGATCGGCCGCGGCGGCGCGCGATGGGCTCGACCCGACCTATCTCGAGTTCGAAGTCCTCGGGATGCGCTTTCGACCACCGGTGCAAAGCATTATGCGCGCGGATGGCAGCGGACTCACCGCACAGTGGACCATTTCAGAGCGCGCCGATCCACCGCGCTTTGTGTTGCGCGTTTCGCGGCTCATTGCCAGTGATGCAACGAGCACGCCTGCGCAGCAAATCGATTCCTATGTCAAGAGTGTGAGTGAGCGCCCCTCGCCCAACGCTGTCTTTGCCGTGCGTTCCCGCAAGGAGTTTGAACTTGACGGTCGCCCGGCCGCCCTGCTCTACACATCGCTGCGCGAAGGAACTGGTGAAGACGAAGTCTCCGCAGTTCAGGGCTATTTCATCCTGCAGACTGCCCCCAATGAATTCGTGGTGATTTCATCGCTCCTCGCGGAGCAGGACTTTGCTTCGGTTTCTCAACTATTGGAACGCTCGTTCCGCACCATGCAGGTTGCCAATCAGGCGGCACTTGCTGAAGAACGCGCCGGGCGCATTGCGCGTGGCGATCACTTGCTGCACGGTCTTGATGCAGAGGCGATGCGCCGCGCACTTGATCCCGTGGGGCCCAAAGGCGAAGCACCAACACCACGCTGGTACCGAATCACCCGCGTTGATGCAACGGGTGATGTCAAAGATGTCGGATACATGACGATCGTGGTGATCGATGCAGCTCAGGGGTTAGCGAATCCAGACCGACGCGAGTCGGAGTGGACCAAGGTTGAAAAAGAGCGCGGATTACTGGTGCGCGTGCAGGTTCGCACGCTCCTTGATGCCACTGGTACTGCCTTCAGCGACACCGAGGCGCGCTACTGGACACGTTGGGATCGCGGTCGCGAATTCTGGACGGTGCGATCCACCATGCGCAAGGATCGTGCGAGTAGTACGTCAACGCAGTTGGGCATTCGCTCGGAACCAACGAGTGGTTCACCGCGACCAATTCTCGAAGTGGCAGACGTGGTGCCAAAGGAAGTTGCCACAGCGCCGCGGCGTTGGCCGATTCCAGACATCGGTTACCTCTCCCAGGCGGAGTCGTTGGTCTTGCCGCGGTTCTTTCCGAAAGTTGTTGCCCCAGCCGATTACGGTTTCTACTGCTTTGACCCGCGCAGCGGCAGACTTGCACAGCGTGTTGATCGTCAAGTGCCAGCCGGCAAAGGATTCAGCATTGCGACGCAGACCACGCTTGAAGCACCAGCGATCACACAGCTCGTTGATGAGCGGGGAATCCTGTTGAAGCGATCCAGTGACGATGGATCAGTGATCGAGGCAACAACGGGTCAAGCGCTGCTTGATTTGTGGCAGAAAAAGGGACTTCCGACCAAATGATGCGCTCCACCAACGAGGTCGCTCAACAGCATGATCGCGCCGCGCTGGCGGGAGCACGACTGTCCACCGCTGGAACGGTACTCACGCTGATCACGCTGATCACGCTGCTCCTTGCACCACTACCGCTCACTGGTTGCGCAACAACGCAGCGCGACGATCATGGGAACGGCGCGCAGTTTGATGTGATTACAGAACAGGCACCGGATGTCGATGCAGAAGTGAAATCACAAGTATTGGAGCCAACCCGAGCCACCGTCGAGCGATGGGCGGCGATCGGCGATAGCGAGCCATTCGAAATTCGCATGTCCGTGACTGGCAGCGCAGAGAACGAACGCTGGACGCGCAGCGAGCCATCCACAACGCGCGTCTTTGCGCGCACCGCCACCGGCGATGTGATTCTTATCGAGCAGACCGACGCATCTGATGGCGCTACGACGCGCTTCATACCGCCACTTCTGCTAGCACCCCCGCTTTTGCGCGCGGGCCAGGAATGTACGGGTACTTCAGTCGTGCAGACGATCCGTGGCGATGCGGTCGACAATGATGGCGGTCGCGCACAACGCACCGTGAAACTTGCTTCGAACGACCGAATCCGCACGCCGCTTGGAGAGTTCAACGCGCTGCGATTCGATGCAGTCTTCACGATGAAAGTGCCATTTGCCAGCATGCGTCGCGAGACATCAACATGGATTCGCCCCGGAGATGGACCGGTAGCAATTCGCAGTGTTGAGAAGATTTTGGTGATGGGCGTTGTACCGCGCAATCGTTCCGAAACACGCGTGCGATTACCCGCGACTGGAGTGACGCCATGACCATCATTGGAATGCCGCGCGTTCTCTTGGCGATTCCCGTTTTCAATGAAGCGAAGTCGGTCGACCGCGTACTCACTGCGGTCAAGCCATACATTCACGACATCCTGATGGTTGACGATGGTTCCACGGATGAAACGCCGGCTCGGCTTGCTGCGCACTCCGTGGAAGTGATCCGTCACTGCCATAATCGCGGCTATGGACGATCGATGCAGGACATCTTTCATGCCGCGGATGCCGATGGCTACGGATGGGTGATCACCATGGATTGCGACGAACAACATTCGCCCGCGTCGATTCCTGAATTTCTGGAGGCGATACGTGCGGACAACACTGACGTGATCAGCGGCAGCAGATACTTGCGCGCAAGCCCGGAAGACACGGATGCCCCCGGGCGCCGTCGCGAAGTGAACATGACGCTGACCGCTGAAATCAACGCGCGCCTCGGCGCGGTGCTGGCGGCAAGTGGCGCACGCGCAGCACTCGGTACGGGAATCACTGACGCTTTCTGTGGTTTCAAGGCATATCGCGTGGCTTCGCTGCGCACCATGAGCTTGGATGTGGACGGCTACGACTTCCCATTGCAATTCTGGGTGCAGGCCGTTGCGCACGGACTACGCGTGGACGAAATTCCCGTCCCGCGCATCTACGTTGATCCAAATCGATCCTTCGGTGTGGCGCTTGATGATCCAACGCGCAGGCTCGCCCTCTACCGCGCCACATTTGAACGCGAACTCGCGCGCTGCGCGGGGAGAATTCGATTGGCTAGTGGGAGCGTCGCGTGAGTACTGCGGAGAATGATCTGCACACTACGGTGGTGAGTGCTGGTCCGCTGCAGGGAGCACAAGGCACGATCCTCGGTGCTGATCTTTCCTACTGGCGCGATGCATTGCGCGAGGATCTACAGATTCCCGCCGGAGTGATCATGGGAACCGGGCACCAAGTGGAATGGTGGCATCCGGGAATCGCGGCAAAGTTCATGTGGACGAACGCGGTTGCCATGCATGCCGGAGCTTCAACATTATGGCTCGTGATCGATACCGATGTTCGCGACCCGCGTGAACTTCGCATCCCGGTAAGTGTGGACGGCACCATCGAATCAGTGCTGCACCGTTTCGGCTCACGCGCGCCACTCGGCACACCGGCGTGTCTGCGAAACGCCTGTGAACCTGCGCCGTTTTCTGACACGCGGGGCACGCCGGTCCCACCGAGCGCTGCGGCAGGAACGCACGCGGCGTACAGCGCACTGCTCGTGCACGCGAGTGCTGTTGACTGCACCACGCAAGTGGTTTCCGCGCTGCGCGATTGCACTCCACAACTCGGCATTCCAGATTGCATTGTGCGTTCTTCGCAACTGATGCGCACCGCGCTCGGCGTTGCCATTGTGGAACGCGCGGCTCGCGATCCGCAGGCATGTGCGCGGGCGTTCAATGCCGCCGTGACCGTGGTGCCGCGGGTTGCGCGACCACTTGTCGAGGACGGCCCACTGGGACCGGAACTTCCATTCTGGACTCGCGGAACGAATGGCGAACGCCATCGCGTGCACGCCGCCGAACTGCCCGCACTGCGCGCCGAGAACGCACCGCTTTGGCCACGAGCATTTCTCACCAGTGCCATTGCGCGTGCTGCGCTCTCTGACCGTTTCGTACACGGCACGGGTGGCAAGATCTACGAACAAGCGACTGACGCATTCGCGCGCTCATGGCTTGATGCGAAGCTTCCTGCCTTTGATATTGCAAGCGCCACGCTGCGCCTGCCGTTCAGCGCCGATCCCCTGCCGCCGCCGGTGACCGCTCGCGTTCGACGCGCTCGATGGTTTGACCCGGATGCCACTGGCAACGCACCAAGTCCGCGCAAATCTGCGGCTCTTGCGGCCATTGAACACGCGCCGCGCGCAAGTTCCGCACGACGAAGTGCATGGCTACAGATGCACGCCGATCTCTCGCGCGCGCGTTCTGCGCATGCGGCTGACTTTCAAGAACTTGATGTTCGTTCCGCAGCTGACCGGGTGCGTGCGCACGCGGCGGAATTGCGTTCGGACCGCACTTGGGCTGCAGTACTCCATGCCCCCGAGTCGCTCACGCGCTTGGCAGATTCACTCCGTCGGCAAAGTGTCTGATGATGCCGCCAATGGATCGGGGCGAAACAGGCGCGTATCAAGACTCCACACCTTGTCGGTGAATTCCTGACCGGGATAGATACCCTTCGAACGCTGCGCCGCGTGAATTGCGATCGCGGTCTTGGCGTCAAGATTATCCAACATGGCAACAAAGATTGCCTCCGGTGTGGATGGAATCTTGGTCGCGCCGAATTCCAGCGATCCGTGATGGCTCAGCACGATGTGCTGCAGAACCAAGAGCGCGTCGGCAGGAATGCGAACATTTGCGTCGCGAGAAACCTTGCTGGCCATGGCGCTGAGCATGATGACGCCCTTCACCGTGTGGCCAAGCAGATTTCCTTCGGCGGTGTAACTAAAGCCACGCTCCCAGGTGAGTTCTGAGGTCTTTCCGAGGTCATGCAAGAAGAGTCCGACCAGAACGAGATCGCGATTCAACTCAGGGTAAAGAGGCAGCATTCCCTCGGCAAGGCGAAGGAGTTGCAGTGTGTGCTCGAGCAGTCCACCGATCCACGCGTGATGCACGCTGACCGCAGCGGGTGCTTGACGAACCCGCGCCATGAACGGCTCATTGGAGAGGTACGCATCAGCAAGCGCACGCATCGCCGGATGGGTCAGCGAACCCATGATGCGGCGCAACTCCACCTCCATGGCGGGAATGTCCTTCTGCGACGCAGGAAGCAACCGTGCAAGATCCTCAATGTCGACTTCAACGGAGCGGATCGAATCAACCACAATTTGCACTTGCCCGTTGTACTCCTGCGCTTGACCGCCGATCCATACGAATCCGGTCCGCGCGATCTCTCCCAGTTGCGACTCGTCAAATGTCCATTGCCGAATTGCTAACTCGCCACTGGCATCGCGAATGATCCCCTTGAGGAAATGCTTGCCATTCTTCGCGGTGCCACACTGCGGATTCACGAGCGAGTAGGTGCCATCCACATAGGTATGCGGGCGGATCTTGTCGATCGCGACATGGGGTCGGGGCTGGCCTGGGCCAGACGGCTGCGTTGCTGCCTGTGTCATGGGCGGGCGAGTGTACGCAGGGTGGCGATGGCAGCGGGAATTTCCCCAGCAAGTTCAGTAGCAAGCATTCCTGCAGTACCGCCAGTGCGCGCGACCCAGAGTTCGCCAGCGATGGCATGTGCCTGCACAGCGAGGCGCGCGCAGTCGTACAGGCCGAGCGCGTCCCCGCATTGCGCAACCAAACCGGCAATTACGCCAGAAAGCACGTCTCCGCTTCCACCGATAGCTAGCGCATCGTTGCCATGCGTGCAGACCCAGGTGCGCGTTCCATCGGAGACCACTGTGCCGTGGCCCTTCAATACAACTATGCAGCCGAGACGTTGCGCCAATCGTTCCGCTGCCGCAGGGCGCGCCGCTGATTCAATCGGATCTTCATTCAGTTGCAGCGCCTGCGCGAGCCGCGCGAACTCACCAGGGTGTGGTGTCAGGATCATCGGCGCACGCAGATCAAGGTCAAAGCGTGGAGTGGCGGAAAGACAATTGAGGGCATCAGCATCAACAATAACGGGGCGACCATCATCTTGTGAGAGCACGCGCATCACTATCTGCGCCTCAGCGAATCCAGTTCCAAGTCCGGGCCCAATGACCAAGACATCCGCACGGCGTGCGTTCGCGTCAAGTGCGGCGGCGACCTCATGTGGAATAAGGTGCGCGTCTCCATCAATTGGAAGTGGAAGCCCGGTGGCGGATGGATTTGCTGCAAGAATGGCGGGCAAGAGTGGCTCTGGTGCTGCCGCAATGCACAGCGCGGCGCCCGCACGCAATGCTCCAAGCGATGCAAGGACAACACTGCCAAGCATGGTGATCGGATGCGCAGCGTGGCCGCCGATGACACACACTGTTCCGAATGTTCCCTTATGTCCAGACGGGTCACGTGCAGGCAGTGCTGGCAACGCGTTGCTCACTTCACTCATTTCGATGACCCCTTGGAAGCAGCGACTGGCTTGCCATCGATGCTTCGGACTTCAATCGCTGTGTCGCCCATTAAGTCAACGATGCGCGACAAGTCGGAATCGATGGAGGCGCCGTCTGCTGCACTCAGTCCAGTGAGAATGTGCGACGCGTCAAAGCGTGGTCCATCCGGTGCGAGCACGGCGTCAAAATCAACCCACTTGCCGTCGATCATGGCCTGCGTCCACATATGCCATCCGTAGGCGTTGTGAATGGCGCCGGACTGCGGAACATAGAGAAGGCCAGAGGCGACGCGCGCGGGAATTCCCTGTGTTCGAAGGAGCGCGCAGAGAAGTACGGCATGTTCAGTGCAGTCGCCGGACCGCGACTTCACGGCCTCACTCGCGGTGGCAAAGCCGCTTGCAAGATTCTTGTTCGTAATGAAGCGATTTACCGCCGATCGCAACGCCTCGGCGCGCGCCAATGGAAGTGCTGCACATCCAACCAATGACTTCTGCGCGAGGGCGCGAATAGCAGGATCATCGCTATCTGCCATGACACTCGCGCGAGTGAATCGAGCGTCAGCAACATCGGCTGGCGGCGCAATCGAGCTGGCGTCCGCATCAATCATCACGCGCGCAGCGCCGGCGCCGGTGCGCGAAAAGACTTGTGCGCCGACGCTTGGAAGGGTAGCGAGCACACTGTCTTTCGCCGTTACTTCGAGCTCCGCGTGTCGCGACCCGGACAGTGCTCGTGCGTTACCCGTAAGTGAAATGAATGTACGCGCCATGATCTCGACTGGCGCTGCGGCCGCTGTTGCAATCGCGCGGGTGGTGAGGCGCGACTCCAAGATTCCAACGCCGAGATCAGTGGTGCTTCGAACCAACACTCCATCGGATGACATGAATTCTGCGGATGGCCGCTCGATCAGCGAAGTCTTGGTGCTCCACTCCGTGACGCGCACCGTGCGGCCGTCAACCTCGGCATCCGCGGAGCCCTTCAAGACGCTTTCCACCTGCACCGCATCGGGACCACTCTCTGGGTCGAGCGTGACATAGCGCAATTCCTTGGCACCCGAGGCAAGTCTGTGGCGCACGAACTCATCGGCGGCGTACGGAGGCAGCCATCCCTGCGCGGGAAGCGGACGGCGCTGGACAGTACGGCGTCCCGCCTGCTCGTCAGCGATTTCCATGTCGGTAGCAGTGAATGTCCACATGCATCGCACCGGCGCTGCGCCCGAAGTCTTAACGATCTCCGCGCGCAACGGAACGCCACGCGCAGTTTCTTCAAACGTAGTTTTGGTACGCAGCGTCACGCCCTGCCCCATGCGACCGACACTCATCTCCGTCTCCGTCATGCTGCGAATGGTTTCGCCTTGACGTTCAACCCACTCATGAAATGACCCGCATGGCTTACCGCCAAGAGACAGCTGATACCAACGATCCTCAAGTGATTGCGCAACAGCGGCTGGCGGAACTGCAGCAGGCGCCTGCCCGCGCGCTGGCAATGCCAGGACGAGCAGCACGCTGAGCAGCAGCGCGCACTTACTGATGGCGCATGAGCGGGAAGAGAATGACATCGCGGATTGACTCCGAATTGGTCATGAGCATGACCAGGCGATCGATACCCATACCCATTCCACCCGCGGGCGGCATGCCCACGCGCAGACTCTCGACGAAATCATGGTCGAGCGTTCGGAATGTGCTTTCCTCGTCATCGGCGCCGGCAAGTTGCTCAGTGAACTTGGAAAGTTGAATATCCGGGTCGTTGAGTTCCGTGTACGCCGGACCAATTTCCATGCCTGCAATGAACAAGTCCCAACGCTCAGCAATTTCTGGATGCGCACGGTTCGGGCGTGTCAGCGGACTGATTGCACTTGGATAGTCGAGCACGAAAGTGGGTCGCGCAGGATCAATGAGCGACTCAGCCTTCTCCTCAAAGAGGTGGTTGACCAGCAGCCAATGATCAAGCGTGGCGGCCTTGTCGATGTGGTGAGCTATCCCAGCGGCTCGCACCTTCGCCTCGTCGCGCATGTCGAACCCAAACGCTCGCATGAAGAGTTCTTCGTAGCGGACACGCTCAAACGGCGCGCGATAGTCAATCTGCAGTGCGCCGAACGGAAGTACCGGACCAGCGCCGCGCTCCGGGCAATCTGCCATTACGCAGGCCACATGATGCACCAGGCTCTCCACCATCTCTAGCATGGTCATGTAATCGCCAAATGCTTGATACGCCTCCATGGCGGTGAACTCTGGGTTATGGCTGCGGTCTACGCCTTCGTTGCGGAAATTGCGGTTGATCTCAAAGACCTTGCGCATGCCGCCAACCATCAGTCGCTTCAGATAGAGCTCCGGCGCAACGCGCAGAAAGAGCTGCATATCAAGGGCATTGTGCGTCGTCACGAAGGGGCGCGCTGCCGCGCCGCCCGCGATCGGTTGCATCATGGGAGTCTCGACTTCCAGATAGCCGCGCGCCTCCATGAAGCGTCGCACCAAACTCACGATCTGTGAGCGCTTCTCAAAGGTACGCACCGTCTCTGGATTGGCAAACATATCCGTGTACCGCTTGCGATAACGAATCTCTGCATCTTCAAGACCGTGCCACTTGCCGGGCGGCGGCGCCATGCTCTTGGTGGCGATCTCAAGCGTGGAAGCCCAGATGCATGTCTCACCCTTGTTCGTGCGGCCAATTGGACCTTCAGCAACTACAAGATCGCCGTAGTCAAGCATCTTGGCGAGCGCGAACTCCGCATCGGGAACATTCGCCTTACTGACGGTCACCTGCAGGTCGCCCGATGAATCACGCAACCAGAAGAAGACCAACTTGCCAAGGTCACGATGCTGCATCACACGACCAGCAATGCGGACGCGCGCGCGATTGTCAACAGTCGGCGCGGCGGGGTCAGCCTTGCGCGCCTGTTGCGATGCTTCAAACGCACTGTGGGTCGCTTCATCAAAGCGGGCACGCGCAGCTGTAGCAGACTCCAATTCGTCTACGCGCCGCCCGTACGGCTCGATGCCCGACGCGCGCAGTTGCTCCAATTTCGCTCGACGAGCGGCAACGAGTGCGCCTTCGTCCTCAGGGGTCGAAGGCTGATTTGCGTCTGGGCTTGGCTGCATTGCGCTGGGCGTGTTAGTAGTCACAGGCGCCGAATCCTAGCAGTGAAAAGCTCCGGTATTGGCATGGCGCACATGAATTCAGCAAGCGCCGATTGCCCGTTAGACTTCAATCGATGCAGCGCAATCGACGAAGCATGGTTGAAACTGAAGTCATCGCTCCGAATCTCAAGCGGAAGTACTCCGGCGTGACTTCCACTGTTGCCGCCCTGCTGCCCGTACAAGCGCGCGACCTGCGAATTGCCACCATCGGACCGCGCCTGCCGCTCGACTGGCCACAAATCGGCGTGATGGATCTGCTCCGGCACGCTCGGAGCCCAATCGCTGGTCGTCCGTTTCGAATCTGGCACGCTCGCCGAAATGGCGAGATGCTGGCCGGAGTCATCCTCAAGTGGTGGTGCGGCAAGCGACTAAAGCTCGTGTTCACTTCCGCCGCGCAGCGAGAGCACACGCGTTGGACACGGTTCCTGATTCGCCGGATGGACGCAGTGATTGCCGTCTCGCCAGAATCGGCCTCCTATCTCAAAGTTCCTTGCACCGTCATTTCGCATGGCGTGGACACCACGAAGTTTCATCCGTCACCGGATCGTGCGCAGGAATGGAAGGAAGGCGGGTTGCCTGGTCGCTACGGAATTGGGATCTTCGGGCGAGTACGGGCGCAGAAGGGAACCGATCGCTTTGTGGATGCCATGTGCGCGCTGCTGCCGCGGTACCCCGAATTTACGGCGGTCATTGTGGGATCCATCAAGCCTGAAGAAATCGCGTTTGTTGCAGACTTGAAGTCACGCGCAGCCGCTGCTGGCGTGGCGTCACGAATCGTCTTCCTACGAGAATTGCCTATGGAAGAAGTCCGTGCATGGCTGCGCCGCGTGATTGTCAATGTCTCGCCGCAACGCTGGGAAGGATTCGGACTGCTGCCGCTCGAGGCGGGGGCAAGCGCCACCACCAGCGTGGCCACGCGCGTTGGCGCCGCGCCGCGACTGATCATTGATGAAACCACGGGATATCTGATTGATAAGGATGACATGACGTCGCTCGAGGCGCGCCTTGACCAGCTCATGGCCTCGCCCCAAACGACGATTGACATGGGAATCGCTGCGCATCAGCATGTGCTTGCGGGCTTCTCCATCGAACGCGAGGCGGCTGCCATTCGAGCGGTGTACGACCATGTGTGGCAACAATCGCTATCCTTGCCGCCCCAACCACCATGCCACACTCCATCAAGCGCATCGGCGTACTAACCGGCGGCGGCGACTGCCCCGGCCTCAACGCAGTCATTCGAGCAGTTACCAAGACCGCCATTTGGAAGCACGGCATTGAAGTCTTCGGCATTGAAGACGGATTTCAAGGTCTCATTGAAGATCGCGTGCGCCCACTGAGCGCCCGCGATGTCAGTGGAATTCTGACGCGCGGCGGTACGGTGCTCGGTTCGAACAACCGCGCCAATCCACGACGCTACTGCGTACGTGTTGACCCGACCACTGGCCCAGTGTGGGAGAACGTCACTGACCGTTGCGTGGAGACAGCCCGCCGCCATGAACTTGATGCCATCATCGTCATCGGCGGCGATGGCACCATGGCAAGCGCTGCTCCGCTCGTGGAGAGCGGCGTGAACATCATTGGCGTTCCGAAGACAATCGACAACGACATCGTCGGCACCGAGATCACTTTCGGATTTCTGACGGCCGTTAACACTGCAACTGAAGCACTGGATAAGTTGCAGTCCACCGCCGACAGCCATCACCGCGTGATGGTCTGCGAAGTCATGGGCCGCAATGCTGGATGGATCGCGCTGACTTCCGGAGTTGCGAGCGGCAGCGACATCATCCTGCTTCCGGAAATTCCATTCGATCTTGACCACATCTGCGAGAACATCGATTTCCGCATGAATAAGGGCCCGGGCTTTGCAATCATCGTTGCTGCCGAAGGCGCGCGTCCGCGCGAAGGCAAGCAAATGGTGGATCGCCTTGATCCAACCTCGCCGGACCCGATTCGCCTCGGCGGCATCGGTCGCTGGGTGGCTGATGAAATCGCCAAGCGAACTGGCGTTGAGACGCGCTCGAGCGCGCTTGGGCATATTCAGCGCGGCGGCGGACCAATTCCGGCAGACCGCATCTTGGCAACGCACTTCGGCTACCACGCCATCAAGACCCTTCTTGAAGGCAAGCGGAGCCGCATGGTGATGCGCCAAGGCAATGTGTTTGGCGATGTTGACATCATGCACGCCGTTGGCAAACAGCGGTTGGTGCCACTAAACAACCCGCTCATCGAGGCCGCGCGCGCTATCGGTACCGGGTTTGGCGACGGTCGAACCCCTGAGCCAGCGCCAGCAACAAGCGAAGACAACCACTCGGTTGTTGTCTAGTATCGCGCCTATGTTCACCATGTTCATCGCCGCCAACGCACCGACCGACGCGTTCACAGCTGCGCACTGGTCACTCGCCGCACTTGTGGCCTTTGGGTGCGGCAGCATTCCGTTCGGACCACTTGTTGCACGACTCAATGGCGTGAACCTGCGCACGGTTGGCAGCGGCAACATCGGTGCTACCAATGTTTCGCGCGCTCTCGGATGGAAATGGGGCGTCTTGGTCTATCTGCTCGACGCGATCAAGGGCGCAGCGCCGGTACTGCTCGCTGGCTCAATGGCGGGAATTCTTGGGCACCCTGCTGATCAAATTCCCAGTGCGGACATGTGGTACTGGCTCGTGATGCCGATCGCCGCGGTGCTCGGGCACATGTTCAGCCCGTTCGTTGGATTCAAAGGCGGCAAGGGCGTTGCAACTGGAAGCGGCGCCATGCTTGCAGTCTGGCCCGTACTCACCGGACCGCTTTTGGTGGCGATCGGACTCTGGGCGATCATGATTGCTGTCACACGCACCATGAGTATCGCCAGCATGTTGGCGGCAGTATCGATTCCGCTGACCGTGGCTGCAACCGCCATCATTCACACTGGCGCTGGTACCCCAGACGGCGAACTACCCATTGCGCATGCCCTGCCCGCCATCGCCGTGACCGCCGGAGTTGCGGTGCTCGTGGTGTGGAAACACCGCAGCAATCTCGAGCGGATCCTGAAAGGGACCGAACCGCGCTTGGGAAGCAAGAGTTAATCGACCGCGCACCCGCGCCATGCGTCGGGCACTACGATCCGCACCGTGACGAAGGACGCAACACACGCCGTCGATGAGCATTCCGGATATCGCTCGCCGCTTGAAACCCGCAACGCCAGCGAGCGCATGCGCCGCACCTGGAGCGCGCGCAGAAAGTTTGGTACTTGGCGCCGTATCTGGCTCGCACTCGCGGAATCGCAGCACGAGCTCGGACTTGCGGTAACCACTGCGCAGGTGACCGCGCTGCGTGCTCATCTTGATGACATTGACTTTGCGAACGCCGACGCCCATGAGGCACGCCTCCGTCACGATGTGATGGCGCATGTCCACGCCTACGGCGATGCTGTACCGCAAGCGCGCGGCATCATCCACCTTGGTGCCACCAGCCAAGATGTGGTCTGCAACGCGGACACCCTGATACTCCGCGACGCACTCAGCATTATCGCGGAGAAACTTGCACGCACTATTGATCGAGCGAGCACCTTCGCCACCGAGTATCGCGCCCTGCCGACTCTGGGATGGACGCATTTCCAACCCGCGCAGCCGACCACCGTTGGCAAGCGCGCCACGCTCTGGGCGCAAGACCTAGCGATCGCTCTCTCGGAAATCGAAGGCCGCATCGACGGCATGCGATTGCGCGGACTGCGCGGCGCAACCGGAACGCAGGCTTCGTACTTGGGACTCTTGGGTGGCGACGCAGCGAAAGTGGAAGACCTTGAACAACGCTTCGCAGCGAAACTCGGCTGGCCAACTGATCGCCGCTGGCCAGTGTGCGGGCAAACCTATCCGCGCCTCGTCGATGCACAGATTCTTTCAAGCCTTGCGATTGCCGCTGCGGCCGTCCACAAGTGCTGCAATGATCTTCGACTACTTGCGAACCTCAAAGAGATCGAAGAGCCATTCGAAGCTGAGCAAATCGGCTCGAGTGCCATGGCCTACAAACGTAATCCGATGCGCTGCGAACGCGCCACCGGCCTTGCGCGTTTCGTGATGAACCTCTCTGGAAATGGCCTTGATACTGCAGCAACACAGTGGCTTGAACGCACGCTTGATGACAGCGCCAACCGCCGTCTCTCGCTGCCTGAGGCGTTCCTGGCACTTGATGGCGCGCTCGACATTCTGACGAATGTGCTCGGCGGTCTCGTCGTGCATCGCGCGTCGATTCGTGCGCGCTTGGATGCAGAACTTCCGTTCATGGCGAGTGAGGACATCTTGCTCGCTGCCACCGCGCGCGGCGCCGACCGTCAACATGCGCATGAGGTGATTCGCGTCCACAGCCAAGCTGCGGGACACGCGGTGAAGAGCGAAGGAAAGCCGAACGACCTCCTCGCACGCCTGCGAAGCGAACCGCTCTTTGCCGGGCTTGATCTTGATGTATTGCTCGACGCATCCGCATACATCGGACGCGCACCCGAGCAAGTGGACGCGTTTGTCACAGAGGTCGTACAACCAATTCGAACCCGCTACCGCGCGACCCTCGCGGATGAGCCTCGCGTCCGGGTGTAAGCGCGCGCCGCTCAGCAGCGAATCTCAACAAAAGTCTCAATCCATGGCACTTCCTCGACTTCGTCCCGAATCTACTGCGCTCCTTGTCATTGATGTGCAAGAGCGTCTCATGCCCACCATCGCTGCCCGAGAGCGCGTTGAAACCAATTGCGCATTGCTCGCGCGCGCGGCTGGGGTACTTGGCATGCCTGTCGTGTGCACAGAACAATATGTGCGCGGACTGGGCGGAACCGTCGCCTCCGTGCGCGACGCGCTCCCTGCCACCGCAGAGGTGATTGAGAAGACCAAGTTCAGCGCGCTCGTTGACGGCGTGCGTGCCACACTGCGAACGCAACGTCGTCCCACGATCTTGGTCTGCGGCGTTGAAGCTCATGTGTGCGTCCTGCAAACGGTGCTCGACCTCGTCGCTGCTGGCTGGACGGTCTTCTATGCCACCGATGCAATTTCTTCTGGCCAAGTTGATCAAGTAGATCCTGCATTTCGGCGCATGGAGCGCGCTGGAGCGCTCCCGACTGGCACGCTCGGCGCCATGTACGAACTGGTGGGCGACGCATCGCATCCATCATTTCGGGACATCTTGGCCTTGGCGAAACTTGTGCCTAAAAACGCATGACGCGCCGCTGGCGGAGTGCGTCAGGGGCGCGTCAGGATTGCGTTTCAGGAACCGCTCGGAGCCATCAGCGGCCATCCGGTACCAAGCGTCGCTGCAAGTGCGATCGAAAGTGCCCTGCTTACTGAGCAGGACCGCCTTCAGCTGCGTCGCGGAGGTTCAGGACGCCTTGCCGAACTGACTGGGCGCACTCCTTCACTTCCTGCATGGTCTTGCGGACCCGGGTTCCAGCAGCCTTGTTGCCGCCGACAGCCTTCTTGATGTCGTCATCACATTCCACGATGAGTTTCTTCATTCTCTCGTATGCATCCATGGTCTTATCTCCTCTGGAATCAGGTTTCTTCGTACAGTCGCCACGGGTTCGCGGCGGGCAATTCGTGAATCAGGGAGCCCCCAAGGACCCCTGTCGACTGCGCAGCCTACCCGGCATGGACGCCAATCGCCGAAATATCTGCCAAAAATACCGGGTTCAGGACGCTAAAAACGGGGCTGCACCTCCGGGCAGGTTCTGAATGAGCACATTATCATTTCCATGTCACCCCCCACTAGACCCTCCGGAGACGCCCGTGGCTACCGAATTTGTGGTTGATCTCGACGCCGTTGATACATCAAAAGTCCTCTTTGGTGGCGATGCACTCAATGACTGCCTCCCGCAGATGGGACACATGCGCCAGTGCGACGGCGTCCTGTGGCACAACCCGGAATTCACACGCGGAGTGGGTCACAAGGTTGTCCGTCCCGATGAATTCTGGGTGGAGGGGCACATTCCGGGTCGGCCGCTCCTTCCTGGAGTGCTGATGATTGAGGCCGCCGCTCAGATGGCGAGCTTCCTGAACACCAAGAGCGGACGAGTCCAGGGGTTCCTTGGCTTCACACGCTGCGACGAGGTCAGTTTCCGCGGACAAGTGGTTCCCGGCGACACCCTCTATCTGCTTGCGAGCCTGATGGAGTTCAATCGACGCCGATTTGTCTCACACTGCCAAGGCGTGGTGAACGGGAAGTTGGTCTTCGACGGCAAGATCACGGGAATGACCCTCTAACGCCGACGCCCACTCCCGGTACCGTGGTTCTTCCATGCCGCTGCCCCCGCTCCGATTTACACCGATCCTGAAGCCTCGCGCCTGGGGCGGTCGTTCGTTGGCACACCTTGGGAAAGCGATTTCACCGCCACCTGCCGCACCCATCGGTGAGAGCTGGGAAATTGCCGACCTTCCTGCGCCGGTCGTCGACGGAGTTTCTCGTGTGGCAAACGGTCCATTTGCCGGCCAAGGGCTCGCACAACTCATAGCCAACCATGGCACTGCGCTGCTCGGACGCGCACGCGCGGTGTCTGGCCACTTTCCTCTCCTCATCAAGTATCTCGATGCGGCAGAGAACCTCTCCGTACAAGTTCACCCGACCGCGGAGTACGCGCGAACGCACGCGGGCGCGCATCTGAAGACCGAGGCGTGGCTGGTCATCGCCGCAACTCCGGGAGCATCGATTTATCGAGGCGTTCAACCCACGGTCACCGCTGCGCAATTTCGCGCCGCGATTGCTGATGGCAGCGCGGTGGATCTCTTGATCCGCGAACAGGTAACCCCCGGCGACTGCATTCCGCTCGAGAGCGGTCTCTGCCACGCGCTCGGCACTGGCGTGATGGTTGCTGAAGTACAAACGCCAAGCGATACAACGTTCCGCGTGTTTGATTGGAATCGCAACGACCCCGCGCGGCCATTGCACGTCGAGCAAGCCATGGAATGCATTTTGTTCGGTGCCTCACAGCGTCTCGCAGAGCGACCGATCACATCGATTGCGCGAGCCAATCCACCGTGGAGTGATGGGCTGTGCGCCGCAATCCTGTGCGCGAACGATTACTTCGAAATTGAAGCAATTGAGGCATCCCCGTCCGGAGATGCTGCTCCGATGGACTGCACTACCGACAACGCCCCTGTGATAATGATGCTCGTGCGCGGCGAGGCCGTGATGGAAACGATCGGTCATCATCCTGAGCATCTGCGCGCTGGCGACACCGTTCTGCTTCCTGCCGACCTTGTTCCAACCACGATCGATCTTGCTCCCGAATCGCTGCTTCTGCGCGCAGTCATGCCAGACCCTGCGCGCCGTATCGGCGACGCCCAACTCGCCGGAGTGAAAGTCTCATGATCACACTGACACTCACTGCTCTCTTGACCTTGATGCACTGCATGCAGGCTCCACCTGCCGAAACCAAGCCGAACCCAGCCACGCCAGTGACTTCCGCCGCTCCGCAGCGCGTGGGATCGACAACGGTTGTTCCGCCACCGTTCGTTCCGACATCCGGTGCGCAGCCGGTCGGCGGCAATGACAAACTCGGCACCATGCCTCCGCCGTACATCGCGGGGGCTCATCAGTTTCTCGTGCAGCCCGGCCAGACATGGCAGCACATCATCGAAGATGTGAAACCCGGCGACGAGATCATCTTTCCTGCTGGCTTCCATGTTTCTCAGGTGATCGAAGGGCTGCAGGGGACGCGCGAAAAACCGATATTTCTGCGCAGTCGCGACCGTATTCCCGCCGCGGTTGCATGCGACGGCGATGGATGGGTCTTTCACCGACCGAAGCACGTTGTCGTTGAGAACATCATGTTTCTTAACCCGCGTGGCGCGGCGGTTGTGATTGACGGACGCGACGGCGAGACGGTGCCCGCGCAACCATGGCCTGCAGAATTCACGCTTCGCAGTTGCACCGTGGACAACGCGCGTGCGGATGCAGCGCAGGACGCCGTGCGTTTGCGCTCAGTCACGAATGTGCGCATCGACCAAGTGCAAGTGGAAGGTTGGAATGATGCCGCCGTTGAGATCGTCGACTCGCGCCGTGTCCTTGTGCGCGCGCTGATGATGGTTCCCAAGAAGAACATGCCGCAGAGCGTGGGCATCAAGGTGCTCGGCAATTCCGGACTGATTTCAGTGACTGGCTGTGCATTCAATAAGGCCATTCGCGTCGGCGTGCAAGTTGGTACCCCATGCCCCGATGGCGATGTGAAATTTGCACCAGCGATCGACCAGATGCGGATCGATCGCTGCATCTTTGATGGTGTTGGTACTGGCGTCTCAATCGTCAATGTGCGCGACCTTGTGCTTTCGCGCGCCACGCTGATTAACCCCACGGATGCGATCTACTCCATCCCACCCGACGCGGGCACCGTGAGCAAGGTCCTCGTCGAGAGGTGCTTGGCGTTCTGGGTTCCCGGCGCACTCGCGCAATTCTCACCGCATCCGGACCGGATTCCCACGCCAAGCGTGACACTCGGCGAGAACCTTTGGTACTCCCTCGAACTTCCGACTGCTTGGGAGGTGCTCGGAGCCCCCTTCGGCTTCCAGAGCGGGGGGCAGCTGACCAGCCTTGATCCCGGAATCGACACCACCACGTTCCGGCCCCGAAATGGCGAAGCCCTGCGCTACGGCGCGCACAGCATTGCCGCTTCACAGGGCAAACGGCTCCCAGACGACCCAGTGGACAGCGATCCGCCGCCGGTCGCGCCGCAGCGCTCACCCTGACTCATCCGGCAGCGGTTCCCGGTATAATTCCCGCCCCCTCGCAACCTTCTCGGTTGCGGGGTCCGTGCATGATTTCCAAGGTCGGGTGCCGCGGCGCGGCCGACCTCACAGAACGATCCGCCGCACGACTCCAGACGGAGCCACCCAGACATGCCCAGCACCGGCACGATCAAGCAAGTCATCGGTTCGACCTTCGACGCACAGTTCCCAGAGAACGGGATTCCCGCGATCTTCAACGCGCTGACCGTCGAGTTTGAACTCAACGGACAGAAGCAAGTACTCGTCGGCGAGGTTGCTAAGCACCTTGGCGGCGGCATGGTTCGCTGCGTGGCGCTCGCGTCCACCGACGGCCTGCGACGCGGTACCGCGTGCGTCGACACCGGCTCGCCGGTGCGCGTACCCGTCGGCGAAGGCGTCCTCGGCCGCGTGTTCAACCTCCTCGGCCAGCCGGTCGATGAGCGCGGACCGGTGAACACCACCGACACGGCTCCAATCCATCGCTCGGCACCAACCATCGCCGACCTCAACCCGAAGACCGAAATGCTGCAGACCGGCATCAAGGTCATCGACCTGCTCTGCCCATTCGTCCGCGGCGGAAAGATCGGCCTGTTCGGCGGCGCCGGCGTGGGCAAGACCGTGGTCATCCAAGAGATGATCGCGCGCGTTGCTCGTAACTTCGGCGGATACTCAGTGTTCGCCGGCGTCGGCGAGCGCACCCGCGAAGGCAACGATCTCTGGCTGGAAATGCAAGAAGCCGAGTACACCGATGCGAACGGGCAGAAGATGCACGTTCTGGACAAGGTGGCCATGGTGTTCGGTCAGATGAACGAGCCGCCAGGCGCACGTCTGCGCGTGGCACTGAGCGCGTTGACGATGGCAGAAAACTTCCGCGATAAGAGCGGTAAGGAAACCCTGCTGTTCGTCGACAACGTGTTCCGTTTCACACAGGCT
>CANJHD010000040.1 GCA_947474065.1 Planctomycetaceae bacterium | reverse complement strand
CGGGACCGACTGAACGACCGGGTGACCAGAAACGAAACGGGCCACGCGTCCGGTCGACGCATGGCCCGCCTTGGCGGCCGAAGAACCTCGTGCGGCGCGGCGGTCAACCCATACGGGCGACCTCCGAGCGGACGCTGGGGACGCAACCAAGACGCACGTCGTCGATGCGGGCGGCATCGACGACCAGCAAGCAGACCATGACGCTTTGAGGCGTCATGGGAGGCGGCTGGAGCCGGAATTCAGGATCGAAGTAGCGATCATGGACGGCGGTGCAAGGAAGCGGACCCAGGACAATGAGGACCTGGAAACCAAGACGGACGGCCCCGGAACATCCAGGAGCAGGCGCGTGATTATAGCAGATATCGTTGAATTTGTCGCGTTCGAGCACTCAAGAGACCCCTCCGGCGGCTTGATCCGCGTTCATAACCCGCGCCGCAGGCAACAAACGCGGGTACCCGCCGGATTACTGCCTACTCAGCGGCTAACCTGACCCTCGTATGACACACGAACAGCCTGTTGCACTCCGCTGCCCCGCCCGTTCATACCTGCGCTGGCTGCTTGTTCAGCTGGCTGTACTGGCTAGCTTTGCAATGAATCACGGGGCGAGTGCACAGGGAAGTTCTGCCACAAAGGTCAGCGTTCGCAGTGCTGCCGCGCTGCTGACGGCGTCTCCGGGTGACAGGCTGCCCATTGCTGTGGAGCTCGACATCGCGCCTGATTGGCACGTGTGGACCAGCGAGGCGCAGTCCCGCGCGCTCCCCGCGGGGATGACTGCGTTTGATGGCGCGATCTTCACGGCAATCGAAGTCAAAGCCTCGCCCGCAACTGCCGCCATGGTGAGCGTTGCCGACATCCAGTGGCCAGCACCGCACGCCGTCAAGGGCGATCTCGGCGAGGGCCCGCAGACGTTCGGGGTGTACGAAGGAAAGGTGATCGCCTTTGTGCCGGTGATCATTTCTCAATCTGCGTCGGGCACCGTGGAATTTACGCTGTCCATTGAGTTTCAAGCGTGCAGCAGTACCTGCCTTGGACCGACAACCGTTGAGCAGAAATTGAAAGTCGAAGTAGTTTCGGGCGGAAGAATCACGGCAGGGGCAGGCGAAACGCCACTCTTTGCGGGCTTTGATTCCACCGTATTCGGTCGCATCAAGGAAGCCGCGGCCATGGGTAGCGGCGGTGTGCGCGGCACTTCGAAGCCGATCAAGGTGCCGCTCTTTGGCTGGGACTTTGAACTCGACCCAGAATCAGGGATGTTCTTCCCGGTCATGCTGCTCTTGGCATTTGTCGGCGGAATCATCCTGAATTTCACGCCCTGCGTACTTCCGGTGATTCCGCTGAAGATCATCGGGCTCGCCAACGCCGGCGCGGGGAGTCGCGTTCGCATCTTCATGTTGGGCGTTGCAATGTCGGTCGGTGTTGTTGGATTCTGGCTCGCCCTGGGAATTTTGCTTAGTTCAGCAAAGGGCTTTGAACAATCAAATCAATTGTTCCAATACCCGGCATTCACTATCGGCGTCGGCATCTTTATTGCCCTCATGGCGATCGGCATGGCCGGCTTCTTCAGCGTCGGGCTGCCGCAATGGGTCTACGCAATCGAACCGAAGCACGAATCGATCGGCGGCAGTGTGATCTTTGGAGTGATGACTGCGGTGCTCTCCACCCCGTGCACCGCACCGCTCATGGGCGCGGCGGCGGGATGGGCGGTCACGACGAAGAATCCATCAACAATTATTGCTGTGTTCTTCACAATTGGCTTAGGAATGGGCGTTCCGTACTTGGTGCTGAGTGCCTTCCCACAGATGGCGCGGAAGTTGCCTCGGGGCGGTCCGGCAAGTGATGTTCTGAAGCAAGTGATGGGGCTCTTGCTGCTCGCGGCCGCCATGTACTTCATCGGCGCGGGCATCAATGGACTACGCGAGGAGCCACTGAAGATTCACTGGTGGCTCATTGGAGTAACTGGAGCTGCGGCGGGACTATGGATGGTGGTGCGCACTCTGCAAATTGCAAAGATGGCAAGTACGAAGGTGCTATTTGTTACAACAGGTCTATTCATTACCGCGATCTCCGTTGCCATCCCACCCGTCTTGACCTTTGAACGGTTGACTTGGCACAAGTACACGCCTGCTGCACTTGTCGACGCACAAAAAGCGGGCAAGGTTGCCGTGCTCGACTTCACCGCTGAATGGTGCATCAACTGCAAGACTTACGAGAAGACCATTCTGGAGTCAGACGAAGTATCCGTAGTGCTCAATGAGCCTGGAGTCGTCTTGCTCAAGATCGACATCACCGGCAAGAATGAGGCTGGCGCAGCCAAACTCGCTGAACTGAATTACGTGACCATTCCACTCCTCGTGGTGTATGCCCCCAATGGCACCGAGGTCTTTAAGAGTGAGGCGTACACCCGCCAACAAGTGATTGATGCGGTGCGTAAGGCGCAAGGAAAGTAGCCGAATTTGGTGCGGCGATAGCCACTACGAAGCGCTGCCAATCAATTGCAAATTAGGGACAGGGGTGAACGGCACCTATTTATTTGCTTGGCGGTGCAGGTTGTTGCGGGCGGAGTCGGAGAGGCGCCTGAGGGGATCGAGCTCAAATGACTCGTCCGCTGCAAGCGCGCGAAGTGCGGCGGTGCGTTGCGCATCATGGTCGCCCTGCGCTTCGGCCACGTCCGCCAAGCGCGTCCAACCACGCACGCTGCGCGGATTGCATTTCACCTGATACTCAGCGGCACGCTGAAGGAGTGCAAGAATCGCAGCACGGCCTGGCGCGTTATTGCGGTCGTTTGTCGCGGCCTTTGTACTCGCCTCGTAAAGCGATTCTGCGACCAACGCCGCAGATGCTGCCACTGATTCGCTCTTCTGAGTATCAAGGGCGTGATTCGCTAATTCAATGGCATGCGCAGCCCAATGGGGATCGCCTAGCGGCACTGCAGAAACTGCTGACGCCAATTGTTGCAAGCCCACAGAAACAACTGCTGGCCGGTCAAGCCACGGGTTCGCGGGATGCTCAAGGAGTGTGAGCGCTGCCTGCATGCGTGCGCTGGCAAGCGATGTTGCGGGCGCAGGTGCAATGCCTAATCGCGCAAGCCCAAATGCTGCCAAGGGCTGCGCTGCTCGCGCCACTACTGCCTCAGCCGCGCGGGACCCCTGCGCGCCAAATGCACCCAATGTTGCTGGCACTAGTAATGCAAGCGCCGCAGTCGATGCCACTATTGATGACCAACGATCGCTTGCTAAGCGCGGTACCGCGAAGGCAGCACCAACAGCAATCAGTGCCACCGTTCGACCCACAGAACCGGGCCACCACAGTGTCATTTCAATCTGGCCGTGCATTGCTAAAAGAAGCACTGCTCCGGCGATGGCCGCGGACCACGCTCGACCACCCAGAAGCACCGCACGCACTGTCGCACCGGCAATACTTGCTGCAAAGAGTGCCGCAAGAACGCGCATCAGAAGTGTTCCATCATCAAGTGACGCGGATTCAGGAAGCACCGCCAAGAGCGATACGACCAAGACCACCAGTGCCGCGATGATCGGACCCCGGCTCCATGCGAATGAAACATCTCGCACGCGCGAATTCGCGGGAGCTGCCTCGTCGCGCGCGCCTCCCGCGCCCGAAGGAACCACCGAGCCTGTCACCACTCCAACGTGCCCGGATGTTCGCGCGTGCGCGGATCCCTGCGCAGCGAGTGCAACCAACGCTCCAAACAGCACGATCCATGCCGCACCGCAAATTCCCATGGAAACCAGCCAATCCGCCCAAGCCGCATGCGCGCTTTGGACTTCTTCTGGCGAACGATCAGGGCGCGCCGCTAAGTACGACTCACCGAATCCTGCTGGACCAACGCCCAGCCACGGATGGTCGCCAAAGACCTGCAGAGCTGCATCTACATAATGCGATCGGAACAACAAACTTCGCTCGGATGATCGCTCGCCGATCCAGCCGCGCACCATCACCGCCACCAACACGAGCGCTACAAGTGCGGTTGCAATCCGCGCGCAGGTTCGAGCGCTGGGTGCACGCCACATGCACCACGCGGCAAACATCGTGCCCACAAGAAGCGAGAGCAGCGCGCCTTTCGATCCATTCACAACCACCAGCGCCGTTGCGACGGCAGACACAAGACCGAGCAACAATGCCCCCGCTGGTCGGACGCGGCGCAGCGCAAAGGCCGCCCCGGCAAATGTCAACGCGCCGGCAGCGAGTGCGCTTGACGCCACGTTCGAAAGTCCAAACCACGCCGTTGCCTCGGGCTGCAACAGTCGGCGTTCGTACGTCAGTGCTTGCGAGGATCCCTCCGCCCAGCCGCGTGCAGCGAGGATTTCAGAGCGATGCGCGCGAAACTCATCAACCATTGCTGGATGTTCCATCCACACCTGCAGAACGCCATGCCACGCCATCGGGACAATCGCCGCAAGCAACACGCCCGCTAGCACTGCTCGCGTGGCCCGCGAACGCTCGTGCGACATGGCACGCAGCGACACAACGATTGCAGCCGCGCTGCCCATGGCGGACATCCACTGCAATCCGCGCCACAGGTGGTCGGGCGAATTGAAGCTGTGAATGACAATCGGAATCGCTCCGATCGCAGCCAACACTGCAAGCGCCGCACCGACGCGATCGATTCCGCGTCGCACAGCCATCATCGCCACGCATGCAAGTATGAGCGTCAGTGCATCAACAGCCAAACCAGTGGACGGCGCAATTCCTGCGAATGGAAATGGATCCGATACCGGGTCGACGTCAAACCAAAGGCTCGGCGGCTGTCCAACCAAGGCACGCCAAGAAAGCATGCCAGCAATTGCAACGCACGCCGCCGCCGCTACGGCCACTGCGCCACGTGAAGGCTCCACCGCACGCAGCGGCTCGCCTGTTGAATCACTCATCGATTGACCCCGGCGCGCATTTCTGCAAGCAGCGGTTGCTCCAACGCGGCAATCGTGAGAAGCACCACGATGGTCTGTGCGCCAATCAAGACAGCCTGCCACGGCGCGGCAGTACCAAGCAACAACCCGCCGATTCCGCATGTGGTTGCGAGCGCGCAGATCAGCAGCACCGCGCCGCGCGAAGAAAGTCCGCGCATGACCAAACGATGCGAGAAATGCTGATGATCGCCGACCATCGGGCTCTTTCCCTGCCCCATGCGCAACAGCGTCACAATGACCGAGTCATAGAGCGGGACGGCCAAGATCACTAGCGGCGATAGCACGCCGTACCAGTGCCCACCAAGCGCGTACTGCGGTTCATCGGGCGCGGTGAATGTGATCTGAATGGCAAGTGTTGCTAATAGAAATCCAACTGGAAGCGATCCGCCATCGCCCATGAAGATGCGCGCGGGTCGTGTAGCGCGCCATGGGAAATTGAAGAGCAAGAATCCAAGAAGTCCGCCGGCCAGTAAAGCCAACACGGCAGCGGTCGCCCACTGTCGAGAGATGCATGCGGCGGTACAGAATGCCGCAGCAGCGATAAATGAAACACCACCGGCGAGCCCATCCATATTGTCAAGAAAGTTGACGGCGTTCACCATCGCAACCATGAAGAGCGCACTCAAGGCAATCGAAAGCCACGGACCACCCACGTGCACATCGAGCAACATGAGGACGCGCACTCCACCAAATGCTGCGACGCTCGCAGCAACCGCACACTGCACGATGAGCTTTGGCCAGGCTGACAGTGCGCGGCGGTCATCAATGAGCCCCATGATGTGCAACACCGCTGCGCCGATGAGGATCGCGCACGCAGGTTGCGTGTTGCCAGCAAATCGCCGCGCGCTCTCCGCAAACGGCGGCAGCCACTCGGCAAGGCGATCGGCGCCGATACTGGCTGCGCCCGTGAGCCCAGCAGCGATCGGCAACAGGACGGACCAGGTAATGGCCACGCCGCCAATGTTGGGAATCGGTCGCAGTTGCTTACGGTGCCCACCGGCACCCGCGGAATCGAGCGCTCCCGCCCGGTGCCCAAGGCGGATCAGAATCAATGTCATCACAGCCGATGCCACCGTCGCGGCGGCGGCGGCGGCGACAACGGCGAGCACGGCGTTTGTTCCGGCATCCTGCATGTCCCAAGCGTATCCGCGTCCGGCGCCGGAATCGGGGATACTTTCCTTGATGCGATCAGTGACCGTCTATTGTTCTTCGAGTGGCGCCCTCGAACCGCACTTCACCGAGGGCGCACGCGACCTTGGGCATGCACTTGCTGACCGCGGCATTGCGCTCGTGTACGGCGGCGGCTCCATCGGCCTGATGGGTGCCTGCGCGCGTGCCGCAAAGGAACGCGGGGGACGAGTGATCGGGGTCATCACGCACAAACTGATGGATCTTGAGCAGGGCTGGAACGGCTGCGACGAGTTCGTGGTGGTCGACACTATGCAGCAACGCAGGCGCATCCTGATGGACCGCGCTGATGGCTATGTTGTGCTTCCCGGAGGCCTCGGTACTTACGAGGAATTCTTCGAGGTGCTGGTGGCTCGGCAACTCGGCGACCATCAGAAGCCGATCGCTATCGTCAATCACGACAACTACTATGACCCGCTCGTGGCAATGATTGAACACGGCATCGAGCACCGCTTTGTGCGCCCGGCAATCCGCGGCGTACTCAGCGTGGTCACTACCGGAACAGCAGCGATCGACGCACTGTTAGCGCATGAACCAGGCACCCACGACGCTACGTCGTTTCTACCGATGCATGCCGGGCGCGATGTGCACCCCGCAACAGGCGCCCGCGCCGCGGCTGCGCCCACTCCCAAGGCTCCACCCGCGTGACTGACCGCGTCGGCATCATCGCCGGACAGGGAATGCTGCCCTTCTTGGTAGCGCGCGGTATGCGCGCTCAGGGAAAGCGAATTCACTGCGTCGGCCTGCGCGGGCAATGGATGCCCGGGCTGCCCGAACTCTGCGACGAATTCCACGAAGCGGGCATCCTGCAGATGGGCAAGTGGATCCGACTCTTTCGCCGCGCGGATGTGCACGAAGTGACCATGGTCGGTCGCGTCAGCAAACAGCAAATGCATGAGCGCTGGGCCAAGCTCAAGGCGCTGCGCGACATTCCGGACTTTCGAACCATCGATCTTTGGCTGCGGAAACTGCGGCACGATCGGCGCAGCGCTACCCTCTTGCGAGCGGTGGCCGACGACCTCGCAACACAAGGAGTGCTCCTCATCGACTCGACCCGTTACATCCCCGACCACATGGCGAGCGAAGGCCCAATGGGCCGCGTGCAGCCGGATGCCCGCGCGCAGGGCGATATCGCCTTCGGTTGGCCGCTCTTGGAAAAAGTCGGCGGGCTTGATATCGGCCAGGCGATCAGCGTGCGCGATCGCGATGTGATCGCAGTGGAAGCTGTGGAAGGAACCGATGCCATGATCGCGCGGAGCGGCGAACTGTGCCGAGCACGCGGCTGGACGCTTCTGAAGACCGCACGACCCGGCCATGACATGCGCGCCGATGTGCCAACAATCGGCGTGCAGACGATTGAGAGCCTGGCGAAAGCTGGCGCTGGATGCGTTGCAGTCGGCGCAGGTCGCGTGATTTTGGTGGATCGACCAGCGGTGCTCGCGGCGGCGGATCGCGCAGGAATCGCTGTTGTAGGTGTGAAGGTTTAACGTGGCGGACGGCGATGCGACAGCGCAGTTCGTCTCGCGCGCGGGAGCGAAGCTTGCACATGCGCTCGATGAATTCAAGATCAACGTCACTGGTCTGCGATGTGCGGACTTTGGCTGCAATGTCGGTGGCTTCACCGATTGCATGCTGCAGCGCGGCGCGGCGAGCGTGATCGCCCTGGACACTGGGTATGGAACGCTTGCGTGGAAACTGCGCCAAGATCCACGTGTTGAAACGCGCGAGCGCACCAACGCGCTTCATGCCGCCCCACCCGCGGGCGGCGTGGACTTGGTGGTGGTTGATTTAGCGTGGACACCGCAGCGGCTTGCGATTCCCGTGGCTCTCACATGGCTTGCGCCGGGCGGACGCATCGTCTCGCTCGTGAAGCCACACTATGAATTACGCGATGAAGAGAAGGAATGGCTCGACCGCGGGTTCCTTCCGCAGGACCGCGCGCCCGGCGTGGTAGCGCGCGTTGAGTCGGAAATGCCTGCGCTTGGGGCACGCGTGCTTGGCAGCACGCCGAGCCCGTTGGTCGGCGGCAAGACCAGCAAGAAGAAGGGCGTGCCGGGGAATATGGAGTGGTTGGTGTGGCTTGAAAGGGTGTGACGCAGTGGGCTGAATGCCGACCGCAAGAACAGCGAAAAACCAATTGAAAAATCGGGCAAATGCGAGCCTTGGCATTTCCGCCATGCGCCGTCAATTTCTGCCGTTTCGGGTACACTCCGCCACTCGGAAACCAGTATGTCAGAGACACCAGAAACCACCGTTCCACCGGCAGATCGCCTCGTCGATATTGAGATCGAGCGCGAACTGCATGACAGTTATCTCACGTACGCGATGAGCACCATCATGGACCGGGCCCTGCCCGATGTCCGCGACGGACTGAAGCCCTCCCAGAGACGCATTTTGGTGGCGATGCATGACCTGAATCTGAGCCCGGGGCGCAAGCAGATCAAGTGCGCCAAGATTTGCGGCGACACCAGCGGTAACTACCACCCCCACGGCGAGAGCGTCATCTATCCGACGCTCGTGAACTTGGGACAGTCCTGGAAGACCCGTGCACTACTCATTGATAAGCAAGGAAACTTCGGATCCATCGAAGGCGACCCACCGGCCGCCATGCGATACACCGAAGCGCGCATGACCGCCGCCGCGGTGGCACTCCTTGAGGACCTCGACAAGGGCACCGTCGACTTTAAGCCCAACTACGACGATCGTCTGCAAGAGCCGACTGTGCTCCCGGCGAAGTTCCCCAATCTGCTCGTCAACGGCTCAAGCGGTATCGCCGTCGGTATGTCAAGCAGCATGCCGCCGCACAATGTGGGCGAAGTATGCGATGCCATCGTCGCAGTGATTGACGATCCAACTATCGGTCTCGATCAGTTGATGAAACACATCTTGGGACCAGACTTCCCAACCGGCGGAGTGATCATGGGCCGACGCGGCATCGCGGAGGCCTACGCCACCGGACGCGGCAAGGTGACCGTGCGCAGCAAGGTGCACTTGGAGAAGGACGGCACGCGCGACGCGATCGTCATCGACGAAATCCCCTACCAGGTGGTGCAGTCCAACCTGATCGAGAAGATCGTTGATGCAAGCCGCAACGACCGCATCCCAGAGATCGCGGACGTCAAGAATCACTCCGGTCGCGACGCGCAGACGCGCATTGTGGTGGTGCTGAAGAAGAACGCAGACCCGGCGGTGGTGGAGAAGCAACTCTATGAGTTCACTCCGCTGCAAGACACATTCTCAATCATCAACATCGCGCTGGTCAACGGCCAGCCGCGCACCCTGCCCCTGCGCAACTTGGTCGATCTGTATATCGCCCATCGCAAGGAAGTCATCCGTCGACGCACCGCGTTCCTCCTTCGACAGGCGAAACAGCAGGCGCACCGGCTTGAAGGTCTGATCTTTGCAGTCTGCGACATTGATGAAGTGATCCGCATCATCCGCGCGGCACGCACCCGTGAAGAAGCGATCGCCGGACTGATGGAGCGCGCATTCCGTATCGCGCGCACACATCCGTATGCACCGAAGATTCCCGCCTCGGTAATTTCCAAGACCGAACCAGATGGAACGCGGCTCACTCGCGTACAGGCCGAGGCAATCGGCGCACTGCGCCTCATTCAGTTGACCGGTCTTGAAATCGAGAAACTGACTTCCGAACTTGCCAAGCTCGTTGATGAGATCGAAGGCCTCGAGGCAATCCTTGCCGATGAGCGCTTGGTGCTCGACATCATTCGCGAGGACACCGTGGAATTGAAGGAGAAGTTCGGCGATCCGCGACGCACCGTGATTGCTGGCGCGGAAGCCGAAGACTTCGAGATGGCCGACCTGATTCCTGAGCACGAAGTGGTGCTCACGGTCAGTCGACGCGGTTACATCAAGCGACTGCCCGCAGATACCTACCGCGTGCAGGGTCGCGGCGGCAAGGGCGTCATCGGCGCTAAGTCCGCTGGCAGCAGTAAGGCCGCGGGCAGCGATGATGATGATGCCGATTTCGTGGAGCAGCTCTATGTGAGTTCGAGCCACGATGACCTCCTCTGCTTCACGAACACCGGGCGCGTCTTCAAGATGAAGGTCTGGCAGATTCCAGAAGCCGCGCGCACCGCAAAGGGACGCGCGATTCAGAATCTCTTGGAACTTCGCCCCGACGAGCGCATCTGCACTTGGCGCCCGGTTGCAAAGTTTGAACAGCGCGAAGATTTCTTGTTCTTCTTGACCGCCAATGGTCAGGTGAAGCGCACTGCTCTGCAGGAATATCGCAACGTCAACAAGTCTGGAATCATTGCGCTTGGCCTCAAGGAAGGCGACCGCTTGGTGGATGTACTCGTCACCAGCGGCAGTAGCCATGTGCTGCTTTCGACGGCACAGGGAATGTCCATCCGTTTCGATGAGAACGACGCGCGCGTCATGGGACGTTCAGCGGCCGGCGTCATCGGAATCGACCTCGCCGATGGTGACGATGTGGTTGGCGGAATCGTCTGCGACGACACGCTCGACCTCTTCACGGCATGCGAATCCGGCTTTGGAAAGCGCACTCCTATGAAGGAGTACTTGGTGCAGAGCGAAGATGGATCGACGCGCGCGCAGAGTCGCGGCGGCAAGGGACGCATTGATATTCGCACTGAGGGCCGCAACGGCCGCGTGGTAGCCGTTCGCAGCGTGACAGACACCGACTCCTTGATCTTCTCCACGAAGTCAGGCATGGTGGTGCGCATTCGCGCGGCCGATGTTCGACAGGTTGGGCGCAATACGCAGGGCGTAAAGCTGGTGAGTCTCGATACCGGCGACGCGCTTGCATCCGTTGCCAAGATTGAGCAAGGTGACGAGCCCGTAGAAGCAGCGCCTGCAAGCGAAGTAAGTCCGCCGACGCCTGAGGGGCCGCAGTCTTAAGAGTGAGCCAGCAGCTTGCGACTACTTGCCGCGTGCCATCTGTAACGCTGCCAGCGCGGTCGTCACATCTTCACTGAAGTCGAAGACGCGGTCGAGATCGGTTGCAAGCAGGATTCCCCAGATGCGATCAGTCACGGAACAAATCCGTGGCTGCGCTCCGGACAGAAGAGCCAACTTGCGCACGCGGAGAAGCTGGGCGATGTTCGATGAGTTCAGAAACTGAACATGTCGCATGTCCAAGATCACATCGCGGGCGCGGAGATCGGTGCGGCCAGCCTTGAGGCCGTCCGCAACCAACTGGTAAGTGGCTGCGAGGGTCGCCATGTCATCCGAAAACGATGGATCGTTCTGGAGTTCTGCGACTTGGATAGATTCCGACCATTCGTTGATTGGCACAGGATCAGGATAGCGACATGGCGGGAACGCGTATCCTGCGCTCCCCATGCGCAGGCTGCGTCGTACCCCCATCCAACCCCGGATTGAACTGATCCCGCTGATCGACGTGATGACCTTCCTCATCACGTACTTCATCTACGCCACCGCCACGCTCATGCGCGTGGACCTGGTTCCCATGGAACTGCAGCAGTTCTCAAGCGGCAAGGCAGCCACCGGCGCGCCGGCAGTCACCGTTGCCGTGAATCTTGAAGGCAAGGTCTTCGTGGATAAGGAGCCGGTGGAACTTTCACAGATGGTCGAGCGCATCCGTGAGAAAGTGTCCAAGGACAAGAAGACGGTTGTCTACCTCGCTATTGCCGAGGGCCAAGGAACCATTGACCGCGCTCCGCTACTGCAGGAACTTTGGGATCGCATGCGACCGCTCAACATGACAGTCAACCTTGTTGGTCGTCCCGGACTTGCCGCGGCGAACCACCCAACGGCGCCCGCAGGATCCGGCGCACCGAAGCCATAAGCATGCCCGTTCCGAGCCCCGACAACGATCGCGTCGGCCGGACCCTTCTGTGGGGCATCTGCTTCTCGCTCTGCTTTCATGCCGTGCTCTTCTCTCCGCAGCTTGCGGATCTGTTGACAAGCAAGCCCGCGGAGGCCGCTGCCGCGGAAGCGAAGGACGCGAAGGACCCGAAGAAGAACAGCACTGCCGAGCAGAAAAAGGCGGACGAGAAAAAGGGCGAGAAGAAGGAAGAAAAACACGGCGAGAAAAAAGAGGAGGAAAAACCGCCTGAAAACGACGGTCAAAAGCCTCCGCCGCCGCCCGGTTCGCAAGACGCGCCGCCCATCGAAACGCCCAAGCCTTCACCCGCCTACCCCGATGTCGAGGACACCTCGATCGGTGAGGACAAGGGCGATGCCATGAGCGTTGTCATCATCGGTCGTGACGATTACGAAGAACACATGGCGCAACTGAGCGTGGTCTCGCAGGCTGGTTACCGCATGAGTGACGCGGGCGGAAACGGACAACAGAACTTCGGGCGCGGCAGCACGGGCGACGGCGGCGGCGGTGGCGGCGCAGCGCCGAATGCAACTGTGAACACAGTGGTTGCTGATACCGCAGGAACGCCATCGAAGCCGGACACGATCATTGCAACTGCTGCTGAGCCAGTGAAGCAACCGGAAGGCCCACCAGTTCCGCCAGAGCCCGCCAAGCCAGTAGTGCCACCGCCCACGCCCACCATCCTGGCGCAGGTCACACCAAAGGACGCCACCCCAGCTCCGCCGTCCGATGCAACGGTGCCACCACCGCCGACTCCGCCGCTTCCGCCAACACCGGAGCCGTCAACGACGAACGATCCAAGCGCACAACCGGCGAACCCGCCGATTGAGACGCCGCGTGATCCAAAGGTGCCGAAGCCCGAAGAACCGAAGCCCATACCGCCCGCTGAACCGCTGCCGGTTCCGGTGAAGCCAGACGACACCGCCAAGACCGCTGCGCCCACAACGCCAGCCGCGCCGGTGCTGCCGAAGCCCGATGCCCCGGCCGTTCAGCCGCCCGCCGCACAACCGGGCGGCGGCATTGCGTCCACCGAAAAGCCACGCGATGGCTCAAAGACTGATGCCCCTGGCGCTTCCGGCAAGGCCGGTGGCACTGGTCCTTCGCCAACGCCCGGCACTGGCGGCGAGGGCGATCTGAAGGATCTTGAGAGCCCTGCCACAAGTACAACGAGCGTCGATCCCAAGCTCTGGAAGAATGGACGACTCGTGGCCGCGCAAGGCGTTCAACTGAAGCCACGCAAGCCGCAGTTCACCATGCTGCAACAAGTGAGCAGCCTGCCGAACTGCCGACCACCGGTGGTCTCTCTTACCTTTGACGGCACTGGCAAGTGCATCGATGTGTTCTTCAACCGCTCGAGTGGCGACAGCGAAATTGACGGCGTTCTAAAGAACTCGCTCTACTTCTGGCGCGCTGCAGGCAAGAAGATCGACGACTTGAAGGGCTCCGAAAAAGTGCGCGTCACCCTACAGCTCTTGTTCTAACGCTCAGCCATTCAGTCGTGCGCCCCACGAATCCAGCGTTTCGTGCTCGCTGAGGTCGTACCAGAGCGGAGTGACGGTGACGAACCGCGCGCTGAGAGCTTCCACATCGGTGCCTTCAGCAGTGTGAACAAACTCCATGCCGTTTCCATTGGGCCAGTAGTACGTGCGACCATCGGGCGAGACGCGGCGCTCGTAGCCATCAATGCCCGCGGAAACATTCATCTTCGCCACGCGGATCGGCGGCATCGGCGCATCCGGGCTCTCGGTGCGCGGCACATTCACATTCATCACGCGGTGCGCATCAAGTGGATGCTGCAGAATGCGATCAATCGCCACACGCGCAATCTCCGCGCCGCGCGCAAACTGCGTCTTTGTGCGATCGCCAAGATGCAAGCTCACTGCGATGGACGGAATGCCAAGAAACGCTCCCTCGACTGCCGCTCCAACGGTGCCTGAATAAATGACGTTGATGCCCACATTTGCGCCGGCATTCATGCCGCTCACCACGAGATCAGGGCGCTGACCAACCCCGTACCACTCTTGCCACAAGCAACGCGCTGCCAACTTCACACAGTCCGCGGGGCGCCCTTCGACGGCGACGCCACGCATGCGTGGATTGGCCTGCACTTCATTCACCATCAGTGGATGATGAAAGGTGATGCCGTGGCTCGAAGCACTCTGCATGTCAGCAGGCGCAACCACTCGAATTTCGCCCAAGCCTTGCAGCGCGTCAAAGAGTGCTGCGATACCAGGTGCCGTGATTCCGTCGTCGTTCGTAAGGAGAATTCTCATAGGGTTTCGTACTTCGCTTTGATCACTGAAAGGGTTTAGAGATTTGTTGGTTCAAGCAGGTAGTCGCGGCCGCCCCATCGAACTGGCGTACGAGCACGCAAGTCACGCGCGCCGTCAAGAAAGATGCCCGCCACAGCAAGTGCGGCACCCGGAAACAGCAGCGCACTCCAGACGGGGAACGATGCGGTGCGGTGAATCCACGCGAGCGTTACAAGTCGAATCACTGGCGCGGCGATTCCGGCGCACAACACAGCGACGGCGAATGCATGCGCTCCCTGATCAAGCACACGTCCATCAAGGAGCGCGATGGCCGCGAGTACAGCTGATGCCGTTCGCATGATGGGCATGGCAACCACGATCACCAAGAGTTGCAATGCTTCCTTGCGCATGCGTTCGGGATTGCGCCGGCAACTTTCGATATAGATCCGTTTCCAGCCAGTCTGGAATGCTTTCCATGAGTCGTACATCGAGACCACCAGCATCCCGTCCGAGACGGCCACGCCCTGCTCCATCTTGGCGCGCTTCATGCGCCGCGCAAAGGCGAGGTCCTCTAGTAGGTCATCCTTGACTGCTGCATGTCCGCCGAGAGCCTGATACGCAGCGCGATCGAAGAGCATGAATTGCCCGTTCGCAAAGGGGCGTCGACCCTTCGGTGCATTCGCGCGCTTCATCGGGAAGAGTTTCAGAAGCATGAGACTCGTGACGGGCTGCACCACCATCTCGAACCAGTGATTGTGGGTGGGTGCACTGAACAGCGAAAGCATCGACAACTTGCGGGCACGCAAGAGTTGCACGGATGCGCGCAGGAGTTTCGGGTCAAAGTGCGTGTCGGCGTCAGTGAACAGAATCAGTTCACCGCGGGCGTTATCGGCGCCCACGCGCGCGGCATTGCACTTGCCTGCCCAGTCCGCCGGGCAAGATGAATTGTCCACAATCCGAAGCCGCGAATCAGCGGCAGCGATCGGCTCAAGAGTGGCACGCGTGCCATCGGTGCAGCGGTCGAGCACGAAGACGAGTTCGAGCGCCGGATAATCGGAATCGAGGACACTCCGCGCGCACTTCGCGGCCATCACTTCCTCATTGTGCGCCGGAATCACCACGGTGAGCAACGGCAACGGAATGGCGGGAAGCCGAAGCGCGTCGGCGACGAACAATGCGCAGCGCCATTCGCGGACCGCACGGATCGCCAACACCACCCAGAGGACGCACTCGGTGACCGAGGCGACCGCAAGAATGGTGGAAATCGTGACGAGTGTGTCCATCGGTGCCCGCACCGCCGCGGGTTGAACAAGGGTACCGCGTTCAGGGCGTCATCGCGTTCATGAAACCTCTACGATTCGGCACCTTGGCTGTTTACACACAACTCCTTGTTCGTCGCTATCTCTCGACGCGGATCATCCCCCTCATCGCTGTTGCAGCGGTGGGTCTGTGCGTGGCCCTTGTGGTGATTGTGGTGAGTGTCATGAGCGGGTTCCTCGACAACCTGCGCGCGTCGGGGCGAACGCTGATGGGCGACGTGGTGATTAGTTACCCCGTGCAGGGAATTCCCTACTACATGGAGTTCATTGCGCAACTCGAGAAACTTCCAGGCGCGGTGGCCGCTACGCCACTTGTGGACACCTACGGGTTGCTCCGCATGCCGTATCCGGAAGGCCCAAACAAAGATGTAGTCACCGCGCAAGTCTGGGCTATTGAGCCCGAAAGTTTCGCGCGCGTCACAGAACTTGAGCGCACCATTTGGTGGAAGCCCGCGGCATCACCCGAGGAAGCGCTCGCAATGGCTGCAGACGATCCGCGCCGAGCACAAGACCTCAGTTCAAACTACGAAGACGCGAAGGTCCTGCGCGACCGCGCCACGGGACGCCCCGGCGCGCTGCTTGGCATGCACGTCTCCGTGGTCAATCAGCGGCAACGCGATGGCAGCTACCGCCCGCGCGTTCCGCATTGGTGGATGCCCAACCACGAGATCACCGTGACGTTGGTGCCGATTAGCGAAAAAGGCACTGTTTCGCAGTCCAACAGCCGCGTCTTTAAAGTGGTCAATGAAGTGATGTCCGGCGTGTTCCAAGTGGACCGCAACCGCGTGTTCATTCCGCTCAAGGAAGGTCAGGAATTGCTGCGGCTTGATGAGGCGCCCATCGTGGACACCACGGCGGAGCCGGATGCCAGCGGTAACTATCCCGTGATCGGAACATCGCCCGCGCGCGCAACGCAAATCTTGGTGCGCGCCAAGGACGGCGTGACACCGGAAGAACTGCGCGTGCAAGTTGCTGCCGCCTACGAGCAGTTCTATCTGCAGAAGTCTGCCGATCCAAGCGTGCGGACTCGCCCGCCGGCCATGGAGTATGTCTCCATCATGACGTGGGAACAGCGCCTGCGCGACCTCATTGCGCCAGTGGAAAAAGAGCGACAGATGATGCGCATCTTGTTCTCGATCACCTACCTCGTTTGCGCCGGATTGATCTTGGCAATCTTCTGGTCGATCGTCAGCGAGAAAACACGCGACATCGGCATTCTGCGCGCCATCGGTGCAAGCCGCATGGGCGTGCTCTGGATATTCCTGCGCTATGGACTGACCATCGGCGCGGTTGGTTCGGGCGTGGGCATTGCGCTCGCGTGGCTAGTGATTCGCAACATCAATGCCATCCATATGGCACTTGGAAACGACGCCCCAGCGTGGCTCTATGTGACATTCTTCCTGCTCGCGGCTGGCTCGGCGGCACTCACAGTGCGCGCCCTCACCCGCTCGCGCATCCTGAGCGTCCTGCTCTGGGCTGTTGCCACGCTTGCGCTCGTTGGAATTGGCACCGGCTTGGTCTTCCACCGTGGATTCCTGATTTGGGATCCGGCCGTCTACTACTTCGCCACGATCCCAAGCGAGATGGACTGGCAGAACGCATGGATCACCGCATTCGGCGCGATCATCTTCAGCGTTCTCGGCGCCGCAGTGCCGGCAGCGCGCGCGGCTGACATTGATCCAGTGCGTGCGCTTCGATACGAGTGATCCAACCCCACTGACCAACACCTATGACCATGCACCCGCATAGCACCCCGCCACACGCCGCTGAAGGAGTTCTCCTCTCCGCGCGCGATGTGATTCGGACCTACCGCATGGGCCGCGTTGAAGTGCCAGTACTCAAGAGC
Source organism: Planctomycetaceae bacterium (assembly GCA_947474065.1). Taxonomy (GTDB): domain Bacteria; phylum Planctomycetota; class Phycisphaerae; order Phycisphaerales; family SM1A02; genus UBA966. The sequence goes on along the minus strand of CANJHD010000040.1, from coordinate 3,343 downwards.
GCATCAATTGACGTGAAGCCCGGCGAATGGGTGGCGATCTTGGGTTCAAGCGGGAGCGGCAAGAGCACGCTCTTGCATCTGCTCGGCGGCCTTGACCGTGCCGATTCTGGCGATGTCACCTTTCGCGGCGAGAACGTCGGCGGTTACAGCCAGTCGCGCCTTGATCGCTACCGCAACGAGCATGTTGGATTCGTGTTTCAGTTCTATCACTTGTTGCCGGAACTGAATGTCTTGGAGAACACGCTGCTGCCCGCAACCATCGGTATCGGACGGTTTGAGTGGATGCGCCGCCAAGGTGAGATTCGCGATCATGCGCGCATGTTGCTCGACCGCTTCGGGCTTTCGCACCGCTTCCGTCATCGCCCCGCAGAACTTTCTGGCGGCGAGCGGCAACGCGTTGCGATTGCGCGTGCCCTCATGCACAATCCCGATGTCCTGCTTGCCGACGAGCCAACGGGAAACTTGGATGCAAAGACCGGGGAAACCATTCTGGACATGATTGCCGAGCAACATCGTGCCGGTTTGACCGTGGTGATGGTCACCCACGACCAGTGGATTGCCGCGCGAGCCGATCGAACGGTGCACCTGGTTGATGGCCGGGTCGCCTGAAGTCCCTACACTGCTCCGATGATCCGAAGCGCCAGAGGAACCCCCGCCATTCGTGCCCGCGCTGTCATCGCGCTCGCCGCGTGCGCGACGCTGGCCGCATGCACGCGCAATCCCTATGACGATGCCATCTGGTACTGGGCGCCCGAGCCCGGTTCAACGCTCGTTCCCCGCGTCCAAAGTGGACCGCGCAGTTTGGCGATGTTCCGCGGCGACAACGGCGCGCCGCTCGATTGGAACGCGCTCTCCAACGGCATCCGCTGGGCGGACATCGTGGTGGTTGGCGAGCAACACGACGACGCCAACGCTCACGGCGTGCAGCAGGCGATTGTTGATGAAGCATTCGCCATGTGGCCGGGCAGCGCTGTCTCGCTTGAGATGCTCGAGCGCAATGAGCAACCGATCGTCGATGCGTATTTGAACGACCAGATCACCATGACTGAGTTCATTGATCGCACCGAGTCACGCGATTGGGCAACGAAAGGTTCGTGGGAAAAGTTCTACCAACCGGTGATCGATTCGGCGAAGGCCGCGCACGCGCCCGTCATTGCCGCGAACGCGCCGCGCGCCTATGTTCGCCGCGCCCGCACTGAAGGCTACGCAGCACTCAAAGCGCTTCCACCCGAAGAGCAAGCCATGTTCTCTATTCCCCAGCGCGATCCGCCGGATTCCTACCGCGCGCGCTTCAAGGCGCTGATGAGTGACAACGGAGCACACGCTGTCGACGAAGAGAAACTTGACGAAGTGCTGCGCTCGCAGCGACTCTGGGATGCAACGATGGCTGATTCCGTGGTGCGCGCGTACCAGGCGGCACCGACGGATGCGAAGATCATCCACCTTGTGGGCCAGTTCCACTCTGAGAATGATGGTGGGCTCATCAGCGAGATCCAAGCACGCGCCCCGTTCGCCAACGTTCTGACAGTGACCGTGCAGAAGGGCGAGACACTCGCGCTGCGCGACGAAGACAAGGGCAAGGCTGATGTGGTGATCTACGGCGTCAACCAAGCTCCTGCTTGGCGCAACTTCGAGGCCGTGAAGGAAACGGCAAAGCCGCTACCAGCAGCCGCTGCTGAGGCAGTCATTCCCACATGGGGCTTTGCGTACTAATCGGGGTCAGACTTACTTACTGAGCAACTTGTTCAAGTCGGCCTGTGAGTCAACGACCTTGAAGAGCTTGTCCATCTTCATCATGGCCATCAAACTCTTGAGGTCCTTGTTCAAGCCAAACAGAACTGGCTGTGCACCAACGGCGGCCGCTGCATTGCGGGCGCCGATGAACATGGACAGTCCCATGGAACTCATGAAGGAGACGGCGCTGAGGTCAAGAACCAAATACTTGATGGTCTTGAGCTTCAGGTACGGGCCAATGTCCTCTTGGATGATCGGGGTTTCGCGCTGACCGATGTTCGGTCCGGCGAACTTGATCGAAACCAATGGGCCATCCCATGCAACTTCAGCGAGCGGAGTCTTCTTGCGGGTAGGTGGGAGTTCCATGTGAGTGGCGGATTATACCACGCGGCCAACGTGCAAATGAGGCTGCACCGCGCTGCAGAACTAGCGAGTACGCAGCATCGCGGGCACTAACAGTCCGCACAGCTCCATGGCACCCGGCGCGCCGCGCAGCCATGCCACCGAACCCTTTCGAAGGTCAAGTCGGAGTCCGGAATTAGAGGAAACCAAAGCAGACACCAGATGCCCGAGCACGGGTTCGTGGCCAACGATGGCGATGCGCGCAACTACTGGCTGCTCCGCAATGAATGCGGCGATGGCGGCCACCGAGCCCGCATCGGAACCTTCAAGCAATTTGGTCCGCGCCGGTTTCGGCCAACCCGCGTGCGCCTGCAGAATGCGCGCGGTGTCCCAGGCCCGCAGCCAGCCGCTGGAAAGAACCATATCAACACCGGGGCGCCACTTGCCCACACGGCGCGCGACGCGTTCAAATTCACGCGCCCCTTCCCGGGTCAGCGGTCGAAGCGAGTCATCGGGCCATTGCTCCGGGTCACGATCGGCGGCCTTGGCATGACGAATGACGAAGAGTTCCATGGATTCATGGTACTGTCGAGCCCTATGGTGAATGAATCGATCGCCATTGAGAATGCGCGCATCGTCAGTTGCGTGCCGCCTGCGGGCGGTGGCGCCCTGCGCGGTGGTGCGATGGGCGCGCTACGGGTCATCGAACGCGGACATGTGATCGTGGAGAACGGGCGCATTGCGGCGGTGGGCGCGGGGCCGGCGGTGACACGCGCGGTCTCGGCGCGCATTGATGCTCGCGGTCGAGTGCTCATGCCTGCAGCGGTTGATTGCCACACACACGCATGTTGGGCGGGCGAGCGCTGGGGCGAGTGGGAACAGAAGCGCGCTGGTGCTTCGTACTTAGAAATTCTGAAGGCGGGCGGCGGAATTCTCTCCACAGTGAAGGCCGTGCGCGCGGCACCGCTGGACGCGCTGGCATCGCAGCTCGCTGAGCGCCTGGCGGAGATGCGCGAGCTCGGCACCGGCGCGGTGGAGGTGAAGACCGGCTACGGCCTCGACACCGCCACGGACCTCAAGATGTTCGAGGCCATCCGGCAGGTGGCGAAAGTGCTCCCCATGATGGTGGTGCCCACGCTCCTTCTCGGCCACGCGGTGGACGCGGACAACCCGCGCCAGCTTGAAGACATGTGCGCCCTGCTCGAGACGCTCGCCGACCGGCAGCACGCCGGCAGCGTGGCGGTGGACGCCTACTGCGAGGAAGGCG